>URTD01000085.1 GCA_900550735.1 uncultured Collinsella sp. | reverse complement strand
TCTCGGAAGGCACGTGCAGACCTTTCGTCATGGCCTCCTACCTTTCTTTCGGGCCCTTGTCAGGGCCGATTCGTTAGCGCCCCTCCGTGTGAGGCGTTATTGCTGACGACATATTTATATCCAAAATCAGCCCATACTTCCACCTTGCCCCCGAACGGTTTTTTATAGGGGGTGAACGGCATACACATATACTTCACGCATGGCACACTTCATCTTAATAAAGCGTATTTACGTGCTTAAACGCGTTTTAATCCTAAAATCAAATGGAACTAAACTTTGTTAAACCATCCTCAAATTGCATATTTCCAATAAAGCTATGAATAGAATTAGCGGTTCACACCGCGTCTCAACCATTTTCATTTTTATTCAGAAAAAAGTTTGTCCTATTCATTTCTGGTAAATAAATTACCGTTTACCAGACGCTTGATACCGTTCACCGGAAACTCAGTATAAGGCCCAGCGGATACCGGCTCGCTTTACGGCCCCATTTGTAACAACTTGACTTCTCGGTATAGAAAACGGACCCGCTTCCCCTAGGGAAACGGGTCCGTTTTCGATTATCTTCGGCTAATTTGGATAAGGCCCCCGAAGACCATCGGAATCCTAGCGATCGAACTCCGCCAGTGCCTCGCCCAGAAGCCTCAGGCCCTCGCGAAGAACATCTTCGCTCGCGCAGTAGCCCAGGCGCGCTCCGCAGGGAAACTCAAAGCGGCTACCGGGTACCAGCAGCACTCCCCTCTCGGACAGCAGGCGCTTGCAGAACTCCTCATCGTCCTCGGGAATATCCAGTTGGATAAACGAGGTAGACACGCCCCGCGGAGCCGTCCAGGAAACGCGATGCTGCGTATCGATCCAAGCCTGCGCGATATCGCGGTTGCCAAACACGATCTTGCGGTTGCGCTCGAGAATCTTGTCCTTGTGCTCGAGCACGTAGGTCGCCAAAGCATCGTTAAACACGCCACCGCAGATCATGGTGTAATCGCGGTAGGTACGGATGCGGTTGGACACCTCTTCGTCCGCAACGACCCAGCCCACGCGGGCTGCAGGCGTCGAATAGGTCTTCGACAACGAGTTGGTGACAATGGCCCTCTCGTACACGTCGACCATCGACATAAAGGACTCAGTGTTTTCGAGCGGCAGATATACCTCGTCGCACAGCACGTAGGCGCCCACCGAGCGGGCGATCTCGGCAATCTGACCGAGCATATCGGCATCGAGCACCGTACCGATGGGGTTCGATGCGTTGTTTATGCAGATAAGCTTGGTGTTGGGGCGCACCAAGCGCTTGAGTTCCTCGATATCGGGCTTCCAGCCGAGTTCCTCGCGAAGCTCCCAATACTCGACCTCGGCGCCCAGCGTGCGCGGAATCTCGTAGAGCGGCGCGTAGGTGGGCCACTCGGCGATAACATGGTCGCCGGGCTCGACCACGGCCATGATGGCGTTGAGGTTGGCGCCCGTGCAGCCATTGGTCTGCAGAATGTGATCGGGATTGACCTCGCAACGATACAGCTTGGCGACCTCGGCCTTAAACTCCGGCGAACCCTCGATCCAGCCGTAGTTCATCTTCTCGCGATCCAGACGCTCGTAGAACGTAGCGCCGTCCTGCTCGTCGAGCGCGCGAAGCTCGCCCATGGTCAGCGATGAGATCGTCGACTGGGCAATGTCCCACGTAGCGCTCTTCTCCCAAACGTTGAGCCATTCCTCAACGCCAATCGTCTTGATGTCCATGGCCAAGCTCCTTACAAAAGCAGTCGTCCAATCGTGTTGACGTTCCTCATACAAGATTGGGGCGGTGCGAAAACCCGCACCGCCCCAATGGGAGACATCTAATGGCAGCTAGATGTATGTATTATGACCCGTACGAGTCCTTGAAGACCTTAGAGGTCCTCGCGCCAGAAGGGCATGCTCATGCAGCGCGGGCCGCCGCGGCCGCGGGAGAGCTCGGCGGAGGGCACGACGAGAAGGTCCAGGCCCTCCTTGTACAGCACGTCGTTGGTGACGGTGTTGCGGGCGTAGACGCAGATCTTGCCGGGCTCGACGCACAGGGTGTTGGAGCCGTCGTTCCACTGCTCGCGGGAGGCCGCGATCGGGTCGCCGCCGCCGCAGGGGATCAGCTTGACCTGGTCGACGCCGGTGGCGTCCTCCAGGACGTGCTCGAGGGTGTCCTCGATCAGGCGGATGTTCACGTCGCCCGGGTTCTTGCCGGCGGTCAGCTCGTAGACGCGCAGGGTGCCCATGATGGCGGGGTGGATCGTGAACTTATCGACGTCGATCTGGGTGAAGACCGTGTCGAGGTGCATGAAGGCGCGCGAGACCGGGATGTCGAAGGCCAGGATGCGCTCGACCTTGGAGTCGGAGTTCCAGAAGATGTTCTGGGCCATGACGTCGATCGCGGCGGCCTGGGTGCGCTGGGAGATGCCGACGGCGAGGGTCTTCTCGTTGATGTTCAGCACGTCGCCGCCCTCGGTGTGGAACTGGCAGTCGCGGCGGAAGTACAGCGAGACGTCCTTGTAGTCGGGGTGGTACTTGAAGACGTACTTGCCGTACAGGGTCTCGCGGTTGCGGGTGACCGAGTACATGCGGTTGAGGTTGACGCCCTCGCCGACGACCGCGAACGGGTCGCGGGTGAAGTAGAGGTTGGGCATCGGGTCGATGATCAGGTCGGACTCGGACTCGGAGTTGACCAGGGAGTCGAGGGTCGTGGAGGCCGTGAGGGGCATGTCGATCTCGGACTTGGTCATGCCGGCCATGGTCTTCTTGACGAACTCGAGGTTGTCCTCGATGGAGTCCAGCTTCTCGCGGACGATCTGCGGCATGTGCTGGCCGCGGATGCCGGCCTCGGCGATGTACTGGTCGGTGAACTCGGCGCGGGCGCCGGGGACCTGGTCGAACACCTCGGCGACGAGGTTCTCGAGGTAGAGGACCTCCACGCCCTGGTCCCTCAGGATCTGGGCGAAGGTGTCGTGCTCCTGCTGCGCGACCTCCAGGAACGGGACGTCGTCGAACAGGAGTCGCTCGAGCTCGTCGGGCGGCAGGTTGAGGAGCTCGTCGCCGGGACGGTGCAGGCAGACCTTCCTGAGCTTGCCGATCTCGGAAGGCACGTGCAGACCTTTCGTCATGGCCTCCTACCTTTCTTTCGGGCCTTACTGGCCGAATGTATCAGCGCCCCTCCATATGGGACGCTGCTTGCTGACAGCTCTAGTTATATCCAAATTCCATTCGTAATGCTACCTCGCCCCCGAACGGTCAGCAAAGTACGATGAACGGTATATCGCATATGATTTCCCATGATGCACTTCAGTTTTGTAAAGCAGATTTTCCTAGGTAAACGTTATTTTTCTAGGAAATCAAGCTTGAACACTCAAAGTTATCCATGATTCAAAATTGCATAGTGAAAACGGTTTTCTGCATATAAATGACGCTTGTCCTCGATTCGACCTACATTCGATTATATTCAGCTTACTATCATTCTTATTCATAGATTCTCACCAGTTGAGTGAGGATATGGATCGTTTGCGAACGAGCAGGGCGTCAGTCCTATGACTTGTCAGCGTAAGAAGTAGGTAAAGATACCGTTCACGCGATACGTCCGTGCCAGTGGTCGACTAAATTGAGACAATAGTGAATTAGAGTTAGGCTACCGTCCCCTGCGGGGACTGAACGGACAGATGCATATGCCGAGCAAAATCGAAAAGAAGCAAAAGGCCGCCAAACTGCGCAAGCCGCCGCGCGACTTCTCGTACACGCAAAACCGAGAGCTTAGCTGGCTGCGCTTTGACAACCGCGTGCTTGACGAAGCCTTCGACGAGACCGTTCCGCTGTTCGAGCGTCTAAAGTTCGTGTCGATTTTCGAGTCCAACCTCGACGAATTCCTTATGGTGCGCGTGGGCGGCCTGTCCGATCTGGCGGAGCTCAAAAAACAGCCTGTCGACAACAAGAGCAATATGACCGCCTCAGAACAGGTCGATGCCGTCATGGAAGAGCTGCCCGGGCTCCTTACCCGTTGGGAGTCCATCTTTAAGAGCATCGAGGACAAGCTTGATGCTCTGGGCGTTCACCGCGCCCGCATCGATTCGCTTACGCCCGAGGAGCGCACCTTTGTAACCCGCTACTTCCAGGCCTACGTGTCGCCGGTCATCTCGCCGTTGGTCATTGACCCGCGCCATCCCTTCCCCAACCTGCGCAACGGCGCACTCTATCTGGCTTGTGGCCTGGACGGCGTCACCGACGAGGAGAGCTTGCTGGGCCTTATCGAGATTCCCGCCTCGATGAACCGCGTGGTCGAGATCCCCTCGCCCACCGGCACCTACTCCTACATCTTGCTCGAGGACGTCATCCTCGCCTGCCTGGACAGCTGCTTTGGCTCCTACAAGCCACTCGACCGCGCGCTCATCCGAGTCACCCGCAACGCCGACATCGACGTAAAAGAGGGGATGATGGATCATGATATCGACTACCGGGCGTCGAGGAGGAAGAGGACTACCGCCAGCACATGAAGCGCATCCTCAAGAAGCGCCTGCGTCTGCAGCCGGTAGTGCTCGCGGTCTCGGGGTCGCTCGAGAAGGCGACGCTCAAGACCATCCGCAAGGCGCTCGAGCTTTCGCGCCGCTCTGTCTTTACCTGCGATATCCCGCTCGACCTGGGCTACGTCTTTGGCATTGAGGGCAAGATTCCCGAGCACCTGCGCAACGAGCTGCTCTTTACGCCGTTTAAGCCGCAGCCCAACCCCACCATCGACATGACCCGCTCCATCCGCGAGCAGGTGCTGCAGCACGACAAGCTGCTCTTTTATCCCTATGAGGCCATGAACCCGTTCTTGGACCTGGTGCACGAGGCCGCCTATGACCCCGAGTGCATCTCGTTGCGCATCACGCTCTACCGCGTGGCCAAGCAGAGCCGCCTGTGCGAGTCGCTGATCGATGCCGCCGAGAACGGCAAAGAGGTCACGGTGCTCATGGAGCTCCGCGCGCGCTTTGACGAGCAGAACAACATCGAGTGGGCCGAGCGCCTGGAAGAGGCCGGCTGCACCGTCATCTACGGCTCCGAGGGCTTTAAATGCCACTCCAAGATCTGCCAGCTCACCTATCGCGAGGGCATGGCGCTCACCCGCCTCACGCTTTTGGGCACCGGCAACTTTAACGAGAAGACGGCCAAGCTCTACAGCGACTTTATGCTCATGACCGCCCATCCCGGCATCGGCGAGGACGCCAACCTGTTCTTCCGCAATCTGTCGCTGGGCAACCTGCGCGGCGACTACCGCTTCCTGGGTGTGGCGCCCGTCGGACTGAAACCGCTCATCATGCGCGGGCTTGACCGCGAGATCCAGCGCGCCCTTGCCGGCGAGCCCGCCCGCGTGTTCTTTAAGCTCAACTCGCTGACCGACCGCGAGGTTATCGATAAGATCGCCGAGGCATCGTGTGCCGGCGTGCGCGTGGACATGATCATCCGCGGCATCTCGTGCCTCAAGCCCGGTGTTCCGGGCAAGACCGAGAACGTGCATGTCCGCTCCATCGTCGGACGCTTTTTGGAGCACGCGCGCGTCTATGCTTTTGGCGTGGACTCGGACATGATCTATCTGAGCTCGGCAGACATGATGACACGCAACACCGAGCACCGCGTGGAGATCGCCTTCCCCGTGCTCGACCCCACCTGCCGCGCCCTGGTACACGAGTACATGGGTATGCAGCTGCGGGACAACGTGAAGGCCCGCAGCCTCACGAGCGACGGCACCTGGGTTCCCGTGGAACGTGCAGAGGGCGAGAAACCCTTCAACTCGCAGGAAGCCCTGCTGGAGCGTGCCTATCGCAACGCCGAGGCCGCGCCCGAGCCCGTCATTGAGGCGAAACCTGCCCCCGAGCCCGAGCCGCAGCCGGTAGCACCCAAGGTCCAAGAGGTCCAGGCGACCGTCATTGAGCCCGAGCCTGCACCTGCACCTCGGCCCGAGCCGCAGGTCACCAAGCCCGCACCCGAGACGAGTGCCCGTCGCGATAAGCCCGCTGGCAAGACCAAGGCCATCGAGCGCCATCGCCCCGGCCGCGTGCGCATGGGCCTGGGTCTGATCGGCCTGGGTCTTAAGACGCTCATTACCGGCAAGACGAAATAGTCGTTTGTAGAAGCAGTTTGTAGAAGCGCCCCGCATTTGAGGAAAGCCTCGGATGCGGGGCGCTTTTCCCTGCTACCATGGTGCGAACAACAACGCGAATGACAGGCAGGAATATGAAGCTCACTATAGAATCGATGACCTACGGCGCCGACGGGCTGGCGCACGCCGACAACGGCAAGGCCGTCTTTGTGCAGGGCGCCGTGGCAGGCGACACCGTCGAGGCCGAGGTCGTGGACGACGATGACGACAAGGACAACAAGTGATGTCCGAGTTCAACAAGGACGACTACCTGAACGACCTGCCGGATCCCTCAGATGCTGAGGCTGCCGCTCAGGCCTCTTCAGGGGCTGACGCCTCCGCCGAGTCCGGCTCTGCGCAGGATTCGGCTGCCCAGGCTCCTTCCAATGAAGGAGCCGACGCGGCTCCTGCCGCAGCTGAGGGAGAGAAGACTGGCGAAGGCCAGTCCGATTCCGCAGACACCCTCACCCCGCTCGGCAAGGCCAAGAAGGAAGCCGCAGACTACCTCGAAGCCCTGCAACGCGAACGTGCGGAGTTCATCAACTACCGCAATCGCACGCAGAAGGAGCAGGAGCGCTTCCGCCAGCACGGCATCATCGACGTGCTGACCGCGCTGCTGCCCGCCCTCGACGATATCGACCGCATTCGCGAACACAGCGAGATGGACGACTCGTTCAAGGCCGTCGCCACCAAGATTGACAAGGCCTTCGAGAAGTTCGGTGTCGAGAAGTTCGGCGAAAAGGGCGAGGACTTCGACCCCACCAAGCATGACGCGATCCTGCACAAGCCGGACGCGGATGCCGAAAAGGAAACGGTTGACACCGTGGTCGAGGCCGGCTACCGCATCGGCGATCGCGTAATCCGCGCCGCCCGAGTAGTAGTAGCCTCCCCGCAAAACTAACCCCCCCCCAAGAGGAGTTTGCGGAAATCCGGCCACCCTCAGATTTCCGCAAACCACCTGTCTCATCTCGCTGTCACCGCAGCAAGCGTGCGATACCACACTCGCGCAAAACATGCACCCGACTCGGAGATGCGACGCAAGTCACTGCACCTAACGAGTGCGGAGCGGGCGGGCATGTTGTCCGACCGTAAACCTCGGCCCGAGCGGCCTGGAGCGATCCCGGGAACAGGACATCCCTGCACCCCGCGGCCACCGCCGGAAGCATGATCCACCGCTGGAAGCGGCGAGCGAATAAGCGGATAACTGAAAAACGACATATCGGCAGGACATTGAATCTAAGGGAAACAATGGTTG
>URTD01000084.1 GCA_900550735.1 uncultured Collinsella sp. | reverse complement strand
TGCCGCCGATGACGATTCCGATGCGGACAGGGATGCCGCCGAGACGGCAGCGCCCGCCAAGAAGGAGACCTTTGCCGAGCGTCGCGCCCGTCTTGCTGCCGAGAAGGCCGCGAGCGAGGCTGCCGCCGAGGGCGAGGGTGCTGCTGAGGAGTCCGAGGCCGAGGGCGCCGAGCCTGCCGCTGCCGCCGAGCCTGTCGTCGAGCCCGAGCCTGCTGCAGAGCCGGAGTCCGAGCCCGAGCCTGCTGCAGAGCCGGAGTCCGAGCCCGAGCCGGCAGAGCCCACGACGGCTGACCTCTACGCCCGTCGTCCCCGCAAGCGCAAGGCCGTCGTCGACCAGCTCGCTCGCGAGCTCGAGGCCGAGGACGAGGCCGTTGCCGAGGCTGCCACCGCCGATGCCCCGAAGGGAGGCGATGAGTAATGCCTATCGGACCTGCGCGCATGCCGCTCTTCGATCACCTGGGCGAGCTCCGTCGCCGCCTGACCATCGTGGTCGTGTCGGTGTTTGCCGCCGCCATCGTGCTGTATTTCGCCACGCCCGTGGTGCTCGACATCCTGGAAGACCCCATCCGCTCCTTTGTGCCGGACGGTAAGTTCTACATCACCACCACGCTCGGCGGCTTTGGCCTGCGCTTCTCGCTGGCCATCAAGATGGCCGTGGTCATGTGCACGCCCATGATCATCTGGCAGATTCTGGCATTTTTCCTGCCGGCACTGCGTCCCAACGAGCGCAAATGGGTCGTGCCCACGGTGCTCGCCTCGACGGTGCTGTTCTTCCTGGGCGCCATCTTCTGCTATTTCATCATCATCCCGGCGGGCTTTGAGTGGCTTATCGGCGAGACCTCGGCCGTCGCCACGGCGCTGCCCGACCTGGAGAACTACGTCAACATGGAGCTGCTCTTTATGATCGGCTTTGGCGTGGCGTTTGAGCTGCCGCTCATCATCTTCTACCTGTCCGTCTTCCACATCGTGTCCTACGCGGCCTTCCGCGGCGCCTGGCGCTACGTGTACGTGGGCCTGCTTGTGGGCTCGGCTGTGATTACGCCCGACGGCTCGCCCGTTACGCTGGGCCTCATGTATGGTGCCCTGCTCTCGCTCTACGAGATTTCGCTCGCCATTGCCCGCGTGGTCATTACCGCGCGCGAGGGCAAGGAGGGCTTGTTTGTGAGCCGTCTGGACCTGTTCTCGGACGATGAGGACGACGAGGAGTAAATCGGTATGCACGAGGTTGGCATTGTCAACGGCATACTCGATACAGTGATTCGCGCGGCGCGTGGGGCGGGGGCCTCGCGCGCCGTTTTGGTAACGCTGCGTATCGGGGATATGACCGAGGTCGTGCGCGAGGCGCTCGACTTTGCCTGGGAGACGTTTCGCGACGAGGACCTGCTCACGCGCGGCTGCGAGCTTGCCGTAGAGGAAGTCCATCCACAAAGCGAGTGTCTGGACTGCGGTGAGGTCTTTGAACACGACCGTTTCCATTGCCGCTGTCCCCAGTGTGGTGGTGCCAACGTGCGCCTGCTGCACGGCCGCGAACTCGACATCGCAAGTATCGAAATCGAAACCCCCGACGATTAGCCCATCAGCCACCTGGGGACGGGGTATAAAGGGGCAAAAGTAAGGAGCGCTGAGTATGGCTGAGAAAACGATTGATATCGCGTCGCCGATTCTGTCGCGCAACGAGCGCCTGGCAGATCAGCTGCGACAGCGATTTAAAGAGACAAACACCTATGTGATCAATGTGCTGTCGAGCCCCGGTTCGGGCAAGACCACCACGATCCTGGGCACCAACGAGCGCCTGCGCGACAAGGCTGGCCTGCGCTGTGCCGTCATCGAGGGCGATATTGCCTCGGATGTCGACGCCATCACCATGAAGGAAGCCGGCATGCCCGCCATCCAGATCAACACGGGTGGCCTGTGCCACCTCGAGGGCAACATGATCATGGAGGCCGTTGACGCGTTCGACCAGGCCGTCGGTCTGGAGAACATCGACGTCATCTTTATCGAAAACGTGGGTAACCTGGTCTGCCCGGTCGACTTTGACCTGGGCGAGAACCTGTCCATCATGATTCTCTCGGTGCCCGAGGGCGACGACAAGCCCATCAAGTACCCGGGCATCTTCCAACACGCCGGCGCGCAGCTGCTCAACAAGGTCGACGTGGCTCCGGCTTTCGATTTTGACATGGATAGGTATACTAAGACACTCGATGACCTCAATCCGCAGGCGCCGCGGTTTGCCGTGAGCGCGCGCAAGGGCGAGGGCATGGATGCCTGGTGCGATTGGCTCATCGGGCAGATTGAGCAAGCAAGGGCGTAAGTCGGCCGCCATACGGGCGGGCGTAGCCGCAGAGATACGAGATAGGAGCCTCTTTTGAAGCTCATCATCGCCGAGAAAAACGACGCCGCGCGTCAGATCGCCGAGCGTCTGTCCACGGGTAAGCCCAAAAAGGACAAGGTGTACAACACCGCCATCTACCGCTTTGAGTGGAAGGGCGAGGAGTGCGTGACGATCGGCCTTGCCGGTCACATCCTTGCGCCTGATTTTTGCGACAGCGTGCTGTTCGATAAAAAGCTGGGCTGGTATTCGGTCACCGAGGACGGCGAGATACTGCCGGCCGACATGCCCGATGGCCTGGCGCGTCCGCCTTACGACACCAAGCGTAAGCCGTTCCTTGCCGATGGCATCTCCATTAAGGGCTGGAAGCTCGAGAGTCTGCCTTACCTCACCTGGGCGCCCGTCATTAAGTTGCCGGCTGAGAAAGAGCTCATTCGCTCGCTTAAGAACCTCGCCAAAAAGTCCGACAGCGTCATCATTGCCACGGACTTCGATCGCGAGGGCGAGCTGATCGGTTCGGACGCCCTCAACAAGGTGCGCGAGGTGGCGCCCGACTTGCCGGTCGCCCGCGCCCAGTATTCTTCGTTTACCAAGGCCGAGATCACGCAGGCCTTCGATAACCTTGTCTCGCTCGACCAGAACCTGGCCGACGCCGGCGAGAGCCGTCAGCACATCGACCTCATTTGGGGTGCGGTGCTCACGCGCTACCTGACGCTCGCCAAGTTTGGCGGCTTTGGCAACGTGCGTTCCGCCGGCCGCGTGCAGACGCCGACGCTTGCCCTGGTGGTCGAGCGCGAACGCGAGCGCATGGCGTTTGTGCCCGAGGACTATTGGCAGATTCGCGGCATGGGCGCCGCGCAAGGCGCTGCCGAGGACGATCGCTTTAAGATCGCGCACAAGACGGCGCGCTTTACCGACAAGGATGCTGCTGAGACGGCGTACGGTCACGTTGACGGTGCCAAGACGGCAACCGTCGCCGCGGTGACCAAGCGCTCGCGCAAGCAGCAGCCGCCCACGCCGTTTGCGACCACCTCGCTGCAGGCTGCCGCCGCAGCCGAGGGTATCTCGCCTGCGCGTACCATGCGCATCGCCGAGTCCCTCTACATGGCGGGCCTCATCAGCTACCCGCGTGTCGACAATACCGTATACCCCGCGACGCTTGATCTGGGCGCTGTGGTGAGTGACCTTGCAAAGATCAACCCGGCGCTGGCGCCCGTGTGCAAAAAGGTCCTCGCCGGCCCCATGAAGCCCACGCGCGGCAAGGTCGAGACCACCGACCACCCGCCTATCTATCCCACGGGCGAGGGCGATCCGTCCACGCTCGACGGCGGCCAGCGCAAGCTCTACGACCTCATCGCCCGCCGCTTCCTAGCGACGCTTATGGGTCCCGCGACCATCGAAAACACTAAGCTCGAGCTCGACGTGAACGGTGAGCCGTTCGTGGCTTCGGGCGATGTGCTCGTGACCCCGGGTTTCCGCGAGGCGTACCCGTACGGACTCAAGCGCGACGAGCAGATGCCGCCGCTGGAGCAGGGCGATACGGTCGACGTGTTCGACATTAAGCTCGAGGCCAAGCAGACCGAGCCGCCCGCGCGCTACAGCCAGGGCAAGCTCGTGCAGGAGATGGAGAAGCGCGGCCTGGGCACCAAGTCCACGCGCGCGAGCATCATCGAGCGCCTGTACGCCGTGCGCTATCTCAAAAATGATCCCGTTGAGCCGAGCCAGCTGGGTATCGCCATCATCGATGCGCTGTCGCAGTTTGCCCCGCGCATCACGAGCCCCGATATGACCAGCGAGCTCGACGGCGACATGACCCGTGTGGAGCGCGGCGAGGATACCGAAGAGCATGTCGTGATGCACTCGCGCGCGCTGCTGGCTGGCGTGCTCGACGAGCTGCTCAAGCACACGCAGGAGCTGGGCGACGCCATCAGCGACGCCGTCACGGCCGATGCGCGCGTGGGAGCTTGCCCCAAGTGCGGCAAGGACCTGGTTATGAAGACGAGCGCCAAGACCCGTGGCAGCTTCATTGGCTGCATGGGCTGGCCCGACTGCGATGTGACCTATCCGGTGCCGAGCGGCGTCAAGGTGAGTCCGCTCGAGGGCGAGGCGGCCGTGTGCCCCGAGTGCGGCGCGCCGCGCATTAAATGCCAGCCGTTCCGTCAGAAGGCTTTCGAGATCTGCGTGAACCCCACGTGCCCCACCAACTACGAGCCCGACCTTAAGGTGGGCGAGTGCAAGGTGTGTGCCGAGGCCGGACGTCATGGCGACCTGATCGCGCACAAGAGTGAGAAGAGCGGCAAGCGCTTTATCCGCTGCACCAACTACGATGACTGCGGCGTGAGCTATCCTCTGCCGGCGCGCGGTAAGCTCGAGGCGACGGGTGAGACCTGCCCCGAGTGCGGCGCCCCCATCGTGGTGGTCAACACGGCGCGCGGCCCGTGGCGTATCTGCGTCAACATGGACTGCCCGACCAAGGAGAAGAAGCCCGCCCGCGGCCGCAAGACCACGACTAAGGCGAGCACGGCCAAGAAGACGACGGCGGCCAAGAAGACGACGGCTAAGAAAGCCACTGCCGCCAAGAAGACGACCGCGAAGAAGTCGACTGCCAAGAAAGTAGCCTCCGACAAGTAACGGCGCGGTCGAAACATTGCCTAAAAAACGAGCGAGGACCCCACGATCCTCGCTCGTTTTTTGACCGGCAGTTAGGGACGTTCCTTTTCTGCCGGCAGTTTAGGAACGTCCCTAACTGCCGGCTCGGGAACGACAAAGCGCTAGCTCACTTCGACGGGTTTGGCGCCGGGATAGCGCTCCTCAAAGTCTAGGCGATACTTATTGTCATTGGTGCCCGCCACGTTGTCGCGCGACAGCGGCGCCACGATCTCATTCTTGTGGTCCGCAGGCTTGGCGTATTTCAGGCTGATCTCCCAGGCATCACAGATTGCGTCAATGCGGTGATCCAGGTCGTCGTACAGGGCGATGATGTCCTTCCAGGAGCTATAGTTCTTGGAGCTCGTCGGGACGTCTAGGTCCTCGACGATGTCGTAATACTGCTCGATGGTGTCCTCTGTGCGCTCGGCGACGTCGGCGAGATTTTGACGGGTGGTCCGATCCTCTTCCAGATAGCTGCCGTTGAAGTTCTGCGCGCAGCCACGGACGTAGTTGTCGAGGTCTTCGAGCAAGTCGTAGTATTCGCTCAGGCGACGGTAGAGGTTCTGCTCGGAGAGCGTTGCTTCGCCGCCATCCTCGTCGTCATCGTCATCATCGTCGTACAGGCTGTTGGGATCGCCGAGAGGCTTTAGGTCATCGTCGTCGACGTCATGGTGCAGCTTAGCTACCTCGGCAGTCGTCTGCGTGGCGGCGCTGTCGAAAGGCTTGATCACAAAGAAAACGACCAGGGCGATGATGATCGCCACCAGCACAACGATAACGGCGATAAGCGGCCCGGCGCCGCTCTTTTTGGGAGCGGGGGTTTGTGGCGAAGCGGGCGCGTATGCGGGAGCCGGCTGCTGTTGGGGCGAGCCGCTCGCGATGGGTATGCGCTGCGTGGTCTCGACGGCCGCGGGGCTTGCGGCGGGGTCGGGGCGATAGGCGAGGGGGTCGTCCGCCTTGGCTTGCGGCGCATCAAGGGAGCCGGTCTGCTCAAAAGCGGGCTGGCTATCGCTCGCGGTTGTTTGCTCAACGGGTGCACCGCACGAGGTGCAGAACTTGGCATTATCTGCAAGAAGCTTGCCGCACGAGGCGCAATACCGAGACATTGCCACTCCTTTCGCCACATTTCAATGCAATACGACGATTATACCCAGCGTCCAAAATTCCCCATCATAAGTTGCGGTGAAATAGGGACTGTTTGGCGGTCTCAGAGCTTCAATCAGTCCCTATTTCACCGCAACTTTGGAAAGGCACCTTTAGCCATTGGGGACGCACCGAGCACTGGGGTATCATGGCTTGGTTGATATATATCTGCATTTACGCGCCTTGTAGGAAGGGGCTGCGCCCATGGCTTTTGAGCCCGCTCAACATAGCTTCATTACGCTCGAGGGTGTCGATGGCGCCGGTAAATCTACGCAGGCGCGCCTGCTTGCCCGTGCGCTCGAGCTCGCTGGCTACCAGGTTGTGAGCCTGCGCGAGCCGGGCGGTACCGCCATCAGCGAAAAGATCCGTGCTCTGCTGCTCGACCCTGCCAATACGGCGATGGGCGACACCTGCGAGTTGCTGCTCTACGAGGCGGCACGCGCTCAGTTGGTGCACGAGGTCATCGCGCCCGCCCTTGCTGCCGGCAAGGTGGTCCTGTGCGATCGCTTCTACGATTCCACGACCTGCTACCAGGCGTTTGCCGATGGCCTCGATCGTCAGATGGTGCGCGATGCCAACAACCTGGCCGTCGCGGGTACGCACCCGGCGCTCACACTCGTCTACCACATCACGCCCGAGCAGGCGGCGCTGCGCATGGCAGCCCGTGGTGCGGCAGATCGCATGGAGGCTAAGGGCATGGCCTTCCAAGAGCGCGTCTACCAGGGATTTTGCGCCATTGCCGCCGAGGAACCAAACCGCGTAAAGTTCATCGACGCGACCGCGTCCATCGAGGAAGTCTTCGCGCAGACGGTCGAGCGGGTTCGCGCCTACGGCCTCGACATTTCCCAAGACGCCGTCGCCGCCGCACTTGCCAAGGAGGCCGAGTAACGTGGCCCCCGCTCAGGCAAGCCTGCTGGCCAAGCTCGACACCCAAGAGCGCGTGCGCGACTTTTTGACCAACGCCGTCGCCAGCGGCCGCGCATCGCACGCCTACCTGTTTTTGGGCGCTCCCGGCGCCGGCAAGCTCGATGCCGCATGGGCGCTCGCCCAGGCCTTCCTGTGCGAGCAGGACGGCTGCGGCGCATGCGACAGCTGCGTGCGCGTTGCGCGGCACACGCATCCCGACGTGCACTATTACACGCCCGAGAGCGCCACGGGCTACCTCATTGCCCAGACCCGCGAGCTGCTCGACGACGTGCCTCTGGCGCCCATCCGTGCCAAGGCCAAGGTCTACATCATCGACCGTGCCGAGCGGCTGCGCGCTAACACCGCCAACGCACTGC
This sequence comes from uncultured Collinsella sp., assembly GCA_900550735.1. GTDB lineage: Bacteria > Actinomycetota > Coriobacteriia > Coriobacteriales > Coriobacteriaceae > Collinsella. Next base: position 140 of record URTD01000084.1, on the reverse strand, counting down.
TCAAAACACTCGAGGAGCCGCCCGAGGGCGTTATGTTCATCTTGTTGGGCACCTCGGCAGACGTGATGCTGCCCACCATCGTGAGCCGCTGCCAGTGCGTGCCGTTTCGGCTGGTGTCGCCCGCCGTCGCCGCGCAGGCC
>URTD01000083.1 GCA_900550735.1 uncultured Collinsella sp. | reverse complement strand
GCCGGCGAGGATGATGCCTTTCATATATACCTAATGCCTTTCCTTTTTAGCGGTCATTCGACCGAATCGATTACCAATTAATCTTGCAAAACAATCGACACCAAAAGCACCGAATTCAAAAAAAGAGTGGTCAAGAAGTAGACGTTTGCCAACTTGTTTGACAAGCCGGCCTCCCTCTCCAACCTCAGATGCGCACGCAACAATTTCTTTATTTGACTCAAGAAAATATCCTATCGCATAGTTGCGACGATACTGTTCGGCAGGGGAAAGGTTATGCGAATGATAAACGCAAGCGTCAGCTGCATATGCAACAGAATAGCCAGCGTTAACGGCTTTTGCCGCCATAAGCATATCCTCACTCATATCAGTCCTCCCAAAACCACCAAGCTCGTTGTAGATGCGACGTCGGTAGGCGGAGCACACATCCGTAGCAAAATACGTCTTGATTCCCAATTTCGGGAGATCAGCTTTGGAACGAACGTTTGATTCTGGACCATAATTAAACGCCCTGACTAAACGTTCGAATTTGCGAGCATCAGCTTTTGGCAACTGCCGTCCTGAAGAAATAGCAACGCGCTCGTCTGACACAATTGGCGCGATAAGATTCTCGATATATCGATTATTTGCCGGAATGGCATCCTGGGTCATAAAGCAAACTATGTCACCAAAAGACTTTTTTACCGCCATGTCACGAGTAAGCCCATGGTTGAACTTAGAACGGTCAATCTCAATGACTCGAACCCCAGCAAAACCCGAAGCAATTTCGACAGTATGATCAGACGAAGAAGAATCGACGACGATAATCTCATCCGGGCAACAAGTCTGAAGCATTAATTGATTTAACAAATCGCCAATCTCGGCTTGCGCATCAAGCGTTGGAATCACGAGAGATACTGACGGCATACTAAAACCACCCACACATACAGACATTGCCACATGAACAATGGAAAACAGAATTTATTATCAGAAAATCGATAATCAAGAGGCCCCTTCTCCTGAAAACACTTCAACAACAGTAAGAATGACGATTTTAAAATCGAGCAATATACTTCTCCGATCTATATACTCGAGATCACGGCGAACCATACCATCAAAATCAGTGTCGTTTCTATCCGTCACCTGCCATAGACCAGTAATGCCCGGTTTCACGCCCAAACGTTGAAGGTCGAACTCAGTATACTGAGCGACTTCACGAGGCAACGGCGGACGCGGGCCCACTACAGACATCTGACCCAGAAACACATTCAGGAACTGCGGGAACTCGTCGATGGAATGCTTGCGGATGAACTTTCCAATCTTGGTGACGCGCGGATCATTCTTCATCTTGAACATAGCGCCGGCAATCTCGTTTTGCTCTTTGAGCTCTGCGAGGCGTTCGTCAGCATCCTTGTACATAGAGCGGAACTTCCACATACGGAAGGTAGACAGGCTACCGTCTGCGCGAGTTCGACCAACACGAATCTGGCTATAGAAGGGGTTGCCATCGCTCTCCAAGCGAATGGCTGCGGCGAGCAGCAAGCTGGGAATAGCGATGACGACGAGTACGACACCGCTGAAAACGATGTCGAATACGCGCTTTACGGCCCGGTAGGCCAGGCGCGAGCGGTCCCAGTCCATGATAGATTGCATGGCCTTATACCGGCCGGCGCCCTCGCGCCGGTCCATGGCCTGAGCAATCAGCGCCGCTCCAGCGGGCGCATTGCTCTCTGTTACTTCTTTAGCAGCCACAGTCAAACTTACGTCCCCGTTGTCCAGGGATCCCCCAATCGGTAAACTCAAAAATGAAAACGAATTGCCGGTGCAACGTCTCCCTTAGGTCTTGCTGGGAACGTCGAGTGGCAGCAGCTCCCTAAATGCGGAGGCGCCTTCGCCTACGTCCACCAGGCACCAGCGCTTGCGACGGTCGATCTTGTGCACGCGAGCCTCTTGCCCCACCAAAGGACCCTGTTCTATGTGCAACACACCGTTTTCTATGCGCGCAACACTGTTACGCACCACGCCGTCGTCGTCCAGAACGCTGCGGTACCAATCCTGCGCATCGTCCGGCATGGGCATGTACGCCCGCTCCCTACTGCCGGCGATGCGACAGCCAAAGCTCAACTTGGCCAAAGCCCTATCGAGCGTTGCGGCATCGTGCGTGGCGACGAAAAAATATTCCTTGTACATAGGTTTGGTTTGGAGCGACCAGGCGCCGTCCTGCTTAAACCAGAACTCCTTTTGCATCACAAAAGCGTCCTGCATCAGCTCATGCGGGATAATGCTGCGGACCTTTTCGCAGGTCTCGTACTCTTTTCCATGAGGGGTGTGAACCAGATACCAGCGGACGCGGCTATGCTGGCTATTGGTGGTGGCGCCGTTAAATGCGCCCGGCAGCTGCGCTTGGCGCCGTGCCGTCTGCTCCATGTTCTCGCCCCCTCTTTTGGCTTTGCGATGCACGCAAATACAGGGGCGTTTAGAACAGGCTTCTCGCTCGCAGCTAGGCGCAGTCGCAAAAGTACAGGTTTTGTATCTTTCGACATAGGCATTATACGAGCAATTAATCAGCGATTGCCCAGATTACGCAAAATGTACTGCTAGTAGGTACATCTCCATAGCCCCCTACAAAAACCTGTACCTTTTTGTGCAACAAAAAAAGCCGCTCAACCAGCGGCTTTTCTTATTTCGGCATGAAAAAAAGCGACCGCCCTGTGTGGACGGTCGCCTTTGTTAATTGTTGTGCAGCTTGCCTTAGGCGCGAGTCTTGATCTCCTCGGTCACCTTCGCAACAAACTCGTCAACACTCATCTGAACGGTCTCGTTGGAGCGATCGCGGACGGAAATGTTGCCGGCCTCGACCTCCTTCTCGCCCAGGATGAGCATGTAGGGAACGCGGTCGATGCTGCGGGCCTCGCGGATCTTGTAGCCGATCTTCTCGTCGCGGTCGTCGCAGACCACGCGAATGCCGGCCTCCTCCAGCTTGGCGCACACCTCGTGGGCGTAGTCGCGGCTCTTCTCGGAAACCGGAAGCGCCTTGACCTGCACGGGAGCCAGCCAGGTGGGGAACTTACCCGCAAAGTGCTCAATCAGAATACCGATAAAGCGCTCGATGGAGCCAAAGCATACGCGGTGCAGCATGATGGGGCGCTTCTTGGTGCCGTCGGCATCCACGTACTCCAGATCAAAGTTGAGCGGCATCTGGAAGTCGAGCTGCACGGTACCGCACTGCCAGGTACGACCGAGCGAGTCCTCCAGGTGGAAGTCGATCTTGGGGCCGTAGAAGGCGCCGTCGCCCTCGTTGACCTCGTAGTCCATGCCCAGTTTCTCCAGAGCGGTGCGCAGGCCCTCCTCGGCGCGAGCCCAGTCCTCGTCCGAACCCATGGAGTCCTCGGGGCGGGTGGAAAGCTCAACGTGGTACTTAAAGCCAAACTTTTGGTACACGGAGTCGATGAGGTTGACCACGCCCACGATCTCGTCGGTAAGCTGGTCGGGACGCACAAACAGGTGGGCGTCGTCCTGGTTAAAGCAGCGCACGCGGAACAGGCCGTGCAGGGCGCCGCGCAGCTCGTGGCGGTGCACCAGGCCAATCTCGCCGGCGCGGATGGGAAGCTCGCGGTAAGAGTGCGGCTTGGAGGCGTACACCAGCACGCCGCCCGGGCAGTTCATGGGCTTAATGCAGTACTCTTCGTCGTCGATGACGGTGGAGTACATGTTGTCCTTGTAGTGGTCCCAGTGGCCCGAGGTCTTCCACAGCTGCTTGTTCATGATGAGCGGCGTGGAGATCTCCACGTAGCCGGCCTTGTGGTGGATCTCGCGCCAGTAGTCCAGCAGCGTGTTCTTAAGAATCATGCCGTTGGGCAGGAAGAACGGGAAGCCGGGGGCCTCGTCGCGCATCATAAAGAGGTCCATCTCGCGGCCGATCTTGCGGTGGTCGCGCTTCTTGGCCTCCTCCAGCATGTGCATGTGCTCGTCGAGCTCTTCCTTGGTGGCAAAGGCGACGCCGTTGATGCGGGTGAGCATCTTGTTGTCCTTGTCGCCCTTCCAGTAAGCGCCCGAGACACCGGTGAGCTTAAAGGCCTTCAGCGCCTTGGTGTAGCAGATGTGGGGGCCGACACACATGTCGATGTAGTCGCCCTGCTGGTAGAAGGTGATGCGGGCGTCGTCGTCCAGGTCGCCGATGTGCTCGACCTTGTACTTCTCGCCGCGCTCCTCCATAAGGGCGATAGCCTCGGCGCGGGGCTTCTCAAAGACGGTGAACTTGAGGTTCTCCTTGACGATCTTTTTCATCTCGGCCTCGATCGCGGGGAAGTCGTCCTCGCTGATCTTGACGCCCTCGGGAAGGTCGACGTCGTAGTAGAAGCCGTTGTCGGTCGCGGGACCGTAGGCAAAGTCGGCCTCGGGGTACAGGCGCTTGATGGCCTGCGCCATGATGTGCGCGGCAGAGTGGCGGATGACGTGCGTGACCTCGTCCTGCGGGAGCTCGGCCACCGAACCGTCATTGTAGAGTGCCTTCATGGGTATGTTTTCTCCTCTCGGATGCTTGGTGCAAGTGCGTGCGATGCGCTCGGCGTTTTTGACTTGCATCATTATAGGCAGGTTGCCTTGGTATACAAGCGCCCGCCGCACCTTAATGGCACGGCGGGCGATTTTCTACGCATGCTTCATCGTGTGGGCGGGGTCTGGGGCGCGCGTGGCTTGCGGCGTGCCCGGGACTTGCGGCCGGCCCGGCGATGGATGCGTTACTGGATGCGAGTTCGGCAGTAGGGGCAGACCTTCCAGTGCGCATCGAGCGGGCGATGACAGCTGGGGCATACGTTGCGAACCTGGGTATCGCACACCGGGCAGACGACGAAGTCCTTCTCGATGGGCGCGCCGCACTGCGGGCAGGTGCCGTACTGGGCAAGTTGGCGCTCGCGCAGGGCCATGTCCAGCTCCTGCTCCTCGCGGTCGGACGCATAGGAGTGCGGGCGCAGGACCAGGTAGGCGATGAGGCCTACAAACGGGATGAGGGCGATGATGCCCCATGCCACGTAGGCGCTGGCGCCGCGGCGGCGAGCGTCGATGAACACATAGACGACCGACAGCACATACAGGGCGATGATAAAGCCAACGAAGGCATAGACGACGCCCATAAGCTGCGGCGACATGAGCTCGGAGATGTACTTGGACATTACAGATACCTTTCGGAATATTAACAGTCCGGTCAAGTTTACCACGGGGTTTGTTTATATGGGACCACGGCTAAGCGCGGGGCCGACGCGGACACAAACATCTCAATCTGTAACAAGTGGGAGCGGAATACGGGTCTAGATGTTACAGATTTAGACGAGCGGGCGCGCCGTCAGACTAACGTCTCAATCTGTAACATCTGGAGCCCAAATCCTCGTCTAACTGTTACAGATCGAGACATTCAAAATCCGCCGGAAGGTTCGTCTTGATCTGTAACATCTAGAACCCAAATCATCAGCTAACTGTTACAGATTGAGACAAAGAAAGCCGTCCGCACCGAATATCTCAATCTGTAACAGTAACTCGGCAAAAACAGTCCCAGATGTTACAGATTGAGACAAATCTCCGACACCGAAGGTGGCATACGAGGTTGCCGACGTTGCCGGGTCTCCCCTCGTCTGCCGTTGGCGGGTGTTGCGGGGCTGTTCGCCGCATTGCCGCTGCGCTGGAGGTATGCAGACCGTAGGATAGTCTTATTGACAGCCTGTCAACTTGTCTGGGAGGCACCGTGGCAGAAACGTTTGATATCGCAATTGTGGGCGCGGGCATCACGGGATGCGCCATCGCGCGGCAGCTCGCGCGGTTTGACCTGTCCATATGCGTGGTCGAAGCAGCAAACGATATCGCGCTGGGCGCGTCGAAGGCCAACGGCGGCCTGGTGCACGCCGGTTACGATCCGGCGCCGGGAACCGTAAAGGCACAGGTCAACGCCCGTGGCTGCGAGTTGTACGGTAAGTGGGCCCAGGAGCTGGGCTTTCTGTTCTGCCGCACCGGGTCGATGGTGCTGGGATTTAACGATGAGGACCGCGCACATCTGGAGAAGCTGCGGTGCAACGGCCTTACCAACGGTGTGCCCGAGCTGTCAATCGTCGGACCCGACCGCATCCACGAATTAGAGCCGCGTGCCAGTGCCGATGCAACGTGCGCGTTGTGGTGCCCCTCGACTGGGTTTGTCGACCCGTTTGAGGTTGCCATCGCCGCGCTGGAGAACGCCGTGGCCAACGGGGCAACGTTTATGCGGTCCGCGTCGGTGGAGGCGATTGAGGTTGCTGGCTCGGGCGACGACGCGCGCTTTAAGCTGGCGACCCCCGCTGGCAATGTGCGCTGCCGCTACCTGATCAACGCCGCGGGCAACGGCGCCGCCGACATCTCGCATATGGCGGGCGCCGAGGAGTTCCAGATGGTCTGGCACCAGGGCAACATCGTGGTGCTGGACAAGGAGCCGAGCACGCTCATGCCGCTCTACCCCGTTCCCACGCCGGTTTCCAAGGGCGTTATCGTCACGGGCACCGTGCACGGCAACACCGTGATCACCGCAACGGCTGCCATGCGCGAGCCGGGCGACACGCAGACCTATGCGAGCGATGTAAACGCGCTGCTGACCGGTGCACGCAAGCTGGTGCCCGATCTGGATACGCGCCGCGTGGTGCGCGCATTTGCCGGCGGGCGTCCGGTCATTCAGGGAACGAACGACTTCTTTATTGGACAGTCGGTCGTGGTGCCGGGGCTTTTCCAGGCGGCGGGCATTCAGTCGCCGGGTGTGGCAAGCGCACCGGCCATTGCCGAGCGCATGGAGCTTGCGATGCGTGAGGCGGGCGTGGAACTGCACGAGCGGGCGGACTGGAACCCAATTCGCCGAGCGCCGGACGACTTTGACCGTGCACCGCTGGCGCGCAAGGAGGAGCTGATCGAGTCCGATCCCGCGTGGGGACAGATTGTCTGCCGCTGCGAGACGGTGCCCGAGGCCGAGATCGTGGCCGCGATTCGACGCCAACCGGGCGCGGTTTCGGTCGAGGGCGTCAAGCCCCGCTGTCGTGCCGGCATGGGTCGGTGCCAGAGCGGGTTTTGCCAGAGTCGTGTGGTGGCGATCCTGGCGCGCGAGCTGGGCTGCGACCCCAGCGAGGTGCTGCTGGAAGATGCCGGATCTTGGTTGGTTGAGGGACCGCTGAAGGGGGTGCGCTAGAATGGCGGAATTCAAATCAAGTGCGATTGATTGCGGCGTCGTGGAAGCCGTACAAACGCAAACCTTCGACGTGGTCGTTATCGGCGGCGGACCTGCCGGCCGCGCTGGCCGCGCATAAGGCAGGCGCACGCGTGGCCATCGTGGAGCGCGAGCAGCACCTGGGCGGCATCCTCCGCCAGTGCATCCACCCCGGCTTTGGCCTGTCTCACTTTAAGCAGGAGCTCACCGGTCCCGAGTACGCGCAGCGCTTTATCGACCAGGTGCACGCAACCGACATTGCGCTGTTCCTGAACAGTATGGTGCTTGGGATTGATTCAGGCGAGCCTACGGAAGACACCGCAGTCCATACCGTCACGCTCATGAGCACCGCCGGCATGCTGCAGCTCACCGGACGCGCGGTCGTCCTTGCCATGGGGTGCCGCGAGCGCACGCGCAGCGAGATCAAGATCCCCGGCAGCCGTCCCGCCGGCGTGTTTACGGCGGG
>URTD01000082.1 GCA_900550735.1 uncultured Collinsella sp. | reverse complement strand
TTAAAATCAATCAACTATGAATTTATAACCAAATTCGAACATTTCATTAAAATACTCGCGGCATAACCGGCAATATCGGCAATAACGTCGTTCGAGACGCTCAGGCTGCCGTTAATGGTCTCAGACACAAGAATCTCCTTTTCTTGGTGCTCGCGGCACCATGTCGTGGGAGCAATCATTGCAATATTCTACAACGACCGCGCCATGTTGAGGTGGCGGGCCTCGGGATTACATCCTCGACACGAAATGTTGATACGGTAACGTTCGCGCCAGGCGTTCGCGTCATGAAAAAACCCGCCGCATAAGCGACGGGTTTTACATCCTGGCTCCCCGGGTAGGACTCGAACCTACAACAGCGCGGTTAACAGCCGCGTGCTCTACCATTGAGCTACCGAGGAATAGGTGCGTGCTCTCAAGCAACGAAGTTTATTATACGGACGAATCAGCTCAGGGCAAGAACTTTTTTAAGAAATTTTCCGACCTAATCATTGGGGACGTTCTTAAACGACCAGTCATTCAAGAACGTCCCCAACGACTACATGAAGCGCCCTCAAGCGGATGTGCTTGAGGGCGCTTCTTGCTTGACTAGCTCTCGATATAGTCCTTCAGCTTGCTGGAGCGACTGGGGTGGCGAAGCTTGGCCAGAGTCTTGGACTCGATCTGGCGGATGCGCTCGCGCGTGACGCCAAACTCGCGGCCGACTTCCTCGAGCGTACGGGGATGTCCGTCGACAAGGCCAAAGCGCAGCTCAATAACCTTGCGCTCACGATCGGCAAGCGAATCGAGCACCTGGGTGAGCTGCTCCTGCAGCATGGAGAAGCTGGCGGCATCGGGCGGAACGATGGCCTGGGAGTCCTCGATGAAGTCGCCCAGCTGGGAATCCTCTTCCTCGCCGATGGGGGTCTCGAGCGACACGGGCTCCTGCGAGATCTTCTGGATCTCGCGGACGCGGTCGGCGCTCATGTCCATCTCGGCACCGATCTCCTCGGGGGTCGGGTCGCGACCAAGGTCCTGAAGGAGCTGGCGCTGCACGCGGACGAGTTTGTTGATGGTCTCGACCATGTGCACGGGAATACGGATGGTACGGGCCTGGTCGGCGATAGCGCGCGTAATAGCCTGACGGATCCACCACGTGGCGTACGTGGAGAACTTAAAGCCCTTCTGGTAGTCGAACTTCTCGACGGCGCGGATCAGACCGAGGTTGCCCTCCTGGATCAGGTCCAGGAACAGCATGCCGCGACCGACATAGCGCTTGGCGATGGAGACGACCAGACGCAGGTTTGCACTGATGAGCGCCTGCTTGGCTTCGAGGCCCACGTTCTCAATGCGCGTAAGACGACGCATCTCGGCACGCGTGAGTTCGAGCTCACCAGCATCGGCAGCCTCGAGCTTCTCGGTGGCCTCAAGACCGGCCTCGATCTTCATGGCCAGATCGACCTCTTCGGAGGCGGTCAGCAGGTCGACCTTGCCGATCTCCTTGAGGTACATACGGACCGGGTCGCCGGTCAGCATCACCGTGGAGGCATCGATGCCACGCACGCGCGAACGCGAACGGGACGTGCGCACGGTGCGCTTCTTCTTGCTCTTGGAAGAACCCATCTCGGCGTCGGCCTGACGGGCCATCTTGAGCTCATGATCGTCGAGCGAGCCGGAATCGTGCTCGTCGTCGTCATCGAAATCGTCGGTATCGGTATCGGTATCGTCATCGTCGACACCCATGGGGGCGTCGTCGTTACCGCTCGCGGAGATAATCTGGATGCCGCTGTTGCGCAGCGCGGAATACACCGCGGTGAGCTGCTCGTCAGAAACATCGATATCCTTCAGGGCGACCTGAATCTCGTCCTCGGTTACCGAAGTCCTGTTTGAGCCGTTGCCCATGAGCTTTGCAACGTAGGATTCCAGCCCAGTACCCGTGCTCTCAGTCTTTTTTGGCACAGATTCTCCCTTCATAGTCCACAGGACTCAATACTTTAGCACACACATTGACGTCTATACCCAAAAAGAAGACTGGATATAGGCGAGAATACGCTGGTTGACCACAACATCTAGGCTTGTTCGGTGCCCGCGGCCTCCAGGCCGATCAAACGGAACGGGTCCGCCACGCCGCCGATCGACTTTTGCAGTTCGCGTTGACGTTGCGAATCCTGCGCGGCCTGCACGGTCAGCGCGCGACGGGCCTCATCATCGAGTGAACGGTCCTGGCGCAGCTTGGCCTGTGCGGCACGCATGCGACGCTTGATGGTGTAGAGCTCAAGCGTATCAAGCATAAACACGATGTTCGTCTCGGTGGGGTGCTTGCTCGTCGCGGAGATGCGCCCGGCACTCACAAGCGTTGCCGCATCGGGACACACTGAGCGCGCCGCATCCATGCAGGCTGCAGGATCGGTTCCCGGCGGCGTTGCCAGAACGGCCCATACAATGGACTCGTGACGCGGGTCAACCCACTCGATGGAGCAGATGCGGTCGGCATACGTGCGGAACAGGTCGGGGTAGCTCGTGAGCATCGTCAACAGCTCGCGCTCCCCTGCCAAGGACTTGCGTTCAAGATCGGTAAGAACCATCGGCGCCGCCGCAGCCGGTGCGCCCGAACCGTCAGCCACAGGCACAGCGCCCATACCATCAGGCACATCGACCGGCGGCAGGTCGTCGACGACCTCCACGGGCGCGGCGCCGTAGGCATCGAGCGGGACGTAGTCGTACGGCTCTTCTTCGACCGGCGCGGACACCGGCGGCGTCGCGCCCGATGCCCAAGCACCGCGACCGGCATCGCGAGAACCCGACGCCCGACCGCCCGCGCTACCGGACCGCTCAGTCTGTGCCCGCTGGCGCTCATAGTTCTGCTCACGACGTCGTTCCGCATCCTCGCGCTTGGCGACATCGCGAAACACACGACCCGAGCTCGCGCGCACCGTCTCCAGATCCAAACCCAGCAGATCGGCAATCTGGATAAAGTACGTGTCGATCATATAGCTGTTGCGCAACGGATAGATAAGCGTCAGCGCATCTTCCAGCGCCTTAGCGCGACCGCCCGGCGTGGTGATGTCACTCGACTCCTGCAGCGAACGGTAGACAAAGTCCATAAGCGGCTCGGATGCGCGTCTGCAGTGCCTCGCCACCATGTGCGGTGATGAACTCCATGGGGTCGTTGCCGTCGGGGAGCACCACGCAGCGCAGGTCCATGGAATCCTGCTCGATAAACTGAATCGCACGGCGAGCGGCCTTTTGGCCGGCGGCGTCACCATCGAACATGTACACGATGCGCTTGGCAAAGCGAGTGAGCGTCTTGACGTGATGCTCCGTGAGCGCGGTGCCCAGCGTGGCGACAACGTTTTTAATCCCCGCCTCCCAGCAGGCGATGCAATCGGTATAGCCCTCCACCACGATGGCGGTATCCTGCGCGACGATAAACTCCTTGGCCCAATTAAAACCGTAGAGGTTTCGCTTTTTATGGAACACACTCGTCTCGGCGGTGTTGAGATACTTGGGTTGGCCGTCACCCATGATGCGACCGCCAAAGGCAATGTTGTGACCCTGCTCGTCAAAGATGGGGAACATCACGCGATCGTAAAAGCGGTCGGCAAGCTGCCCGCGCCCGCGGCTCACGGCAACGTTGGCGTCGATCATCTCCTGCGGGGTAAAACCCGCCTGGGACAGGTGCGACACCAGCGCGTTACGGCCCGGTGCAAAGCCCAGGCAGTAGCGGCGACAGACGTCGCCACCCATACCGCGGCTGGCAAAGTACTCGCGCGGACGGCCGTCCTTACCGCGCATAAGCATGGTGTGGTAGAACTGGGCGGTCTCGGCGCACAGATCGTAGATGCGGGCACGTTTGGTACCGCGCTCGCGGCGATCTCCGGTATCGTGCAGCTCAATACCCGCGCGATCGGCTAAATAACGGATTGACTCGGGAAAGCTCAGGTTCTCGCGCTTCATGATATAGGTGAAGACATCGCCACCCTCGCCGCAGCCAAAGCAATGCCACACCTGCGTGGCGGGGATAATGTGGAAGGACGGCGTCTTTTCGCCATGGAAGGGGCAGCATCCCCAAAACTCATGGCCGCGGGGCTTGAGCTCGACCGTTTCCTGCACGATGGCAACCAGGTCGGACGCAGCGCGTACCTGGTCTTTTTCCTCATCGCTAATCACGGATACTCACCCCCTGATCGCCCAAGTTGTGACGAATATCTTCGATATTACCCTCGACGGTCGCGATCAACTCATCCAGCGAATCGAACACACGCGAGGGACGCAGCCAGCGCGTAAACGCCAGCGAAACGGAAGCGCCGTACAGGTCGCCCGTATAACCAATTAAATTAGCCTCGAGATGCGCAGATGCCGCATCGTCAGCATACGTTGGCGGCAGGCCGACGTTCACAGCAGCGGGCCACGCGGTGTCATCGACCAGCACCAGACCCTCATACACGCCATCGGCTGGCACCTGAATGCCGTCGGGAACCTGCAAGTTTGCCGTGGGAAAGCCCATGCCAGAACCCTCGTGACGGCCGCGAATAACACCGCCACGCACCATATACGGACGGCCGAGTAACCCAGCAGCAAGCTCCACATGGCCCTGTCCCAGCTCATGACGAATGCGGGTGGCGCAAATGGCCTCACCGCCCTCGCAAAGCAGGTCGTGACCATACACGTCAACGCCGTGCTCGGAACCCCAGGAGCGCATCTCGGCAACACCAGAAGCACCGCCACGACCCAGCCTAAAGTCACTGCCAACGCGAATCGATCGAATGTCGACCAGACGCGACACCAGCGAGAGAAAATCAACATGGTCAAGCGCCGCAACCTCAGGCGTAAAGGGAACGGCCACCACCGCATCGACCCCGGTTTGAGCCAGGGCATGCAGACGGTCGGCCGTCGTCATCAATTTTTGATCGGGCGAAGAGCTCACCACGACGTCCGGGTCGGGATCGAATGTAACTACGACCGCCTTGCAGCCATGGGCACGGGCATCACGGACAAGTGCTTCGATGAGTTCCTGGTGTCCACGGTGAACGCCGTCGAACACGCCGATGACAATCGATGCGGCACCCAAGTGCCCGCACTCATCAAACGCATCGGCCGTAACGATGCGAGCCTCGTCCGAGTCGCCCGAGAAAAAAATACGCGCGAGCTCGCGAGCGGACAGCATCATCGAACACCGCCGATTGCCTGCGGAAACACGTGCTCCATGACAAAGCGGCCACTCTCAATGCGGGCGAGCGCCTTGAGTCCCCCATCGAGCACCAGCGCAAACGGCGCCTTCGAGGCATCGAAATCGGCAAGCGCACGCTCAACGGGAATGCGTCGGCCGCAGAGCAGGTCGTCGGCAAGATTGCCCGGCAAGTCAACACGCGTGGCGCCCAGGGCCGCAATGGGATCCAGGGCAAAGCCAGCCGCGGACTCGGGAGAAAGCTCCTCGACCGCATGACAAGCGCCAATGGAAACAACACCGGAAGCCGTGCGGCGCAGCGCGGAAATATGCGCGGCGCTATCGCAAGCGTGGCCCAGGTCGCGAGCGAGCGCACGGATATAGGTGCCCTTGCTCACCGAGAACGCCACGGTCCACACACACGTATCACCTTCGCCGCCCACGGCGATCAGGTCGGCGGCATAGACCTCGACGGGGCGCGGAGGTAGGTCCACCGCATTGCCCTCGCGAGCAGACTTGTAGGCGCGAACGCCATTGACCGAGATAGCAGAAAACGCCGGCGGCACCTGCATCTGCGGGCCCAGCATGGCGGCCAAGCGCTCACGAGCATAGGCAGGATCGCGGAGCTCGTTGGCAACAGCCACCGTGCGGACCGCCTCGCCCTCCGCATCATCGGTATTGGTCTCGGCGCCAAACGAGATGTCGGCGACATAGCTTTTGGTATCGAGGGTTAGCATGCCCAGCAGACGAGTAGCCTGGCCCACGCCCACCACCATGACGCCGGATGCCATGGGGTCGAGCGTGCCGGCATGGCCGACGCGCCGCTCATGGAGGGCGCGTCGGCATTGCGAGACCACATCGTGGGACGTGCAGCCCACCGGCTTATCGACGGCGAGCAGCATATTCAGTTGAGAAGGCGTACGACGAGCCATGTACCATCCAAAAAGTTAAAGCTCGACGGTCACCGAAGCGGGATCCTCCCCCACCAGCTCGGCCAGCATGGGAAGTGCCACGGCGAGCGTCTCGCGAATTGTTCCGTTGTTGGAAAAGCCGGCGGCGGCATGATGCCCGCCACCGCCAAAGTTGGCAGCGATCTCGGACACATCGAGGTCACCCTTGGAGCGCAGATTGCCGCGCACCTTTGTATCGCCCTCGATACCCTTCAGGAACAGGCAGACCTCCACGCCCATCACCGAGCGCACCACGTCAACCAGGCCGTCGCACTCATCCGAGGTGACACCGCAAGCCTCAAGGTCACTCTGGTACGCATAGCTATACGCAACGCGTCCGTGGGCCACCGTCTTGATGCGGCCCATAACGATGGACTTGAGGTGCAAAAACTCAACGCGCATGCTCTGGTATACCTCGAGTGCCACACGCGCCGGATCGGCACCGTGGGCAACCAGACGCGATGCCGCATGGAACGCGGCGGCATCGGCGTTTTGGTACTGAAAACGGCCGGTATCGGTAACCAAGCCACACAGCAGGCAGGTCGCAACGTCATCACGCGCGACAATGCCACAATTATCCAAGAAGCGGTCGATGATCATAGCGCAGGCTGCAGCTTCAACGCGCCTCAGGCTGAGCTCGGCAAACTCCTCGCGCGCCGGATGGTGGTCGAAGCACACCACATGCTTGGAGCGGCGAAGCACCTCGGCAGAGTTATTCAGGCGCTCGACGACCGGTACGTCCACCGAGATGAACAGGTCAGGATTGCCGGTGTACGCAATTGCCGGCACCAGGCGATCGGAGCCTTCCATAAAGCGGTAGATGCGAGGAACCGGGTCATCGTCTGCCAGCAGCAGGGCAATGTCCTTGTTGGGGAAAAACTTCATGAGCGAAAGGCCCAGACCCAATACGGAGCCCAAGGCATCGCCATCGGGAGAAGTATGTCCCGAAATCGCAATGGAGGACGCACCCTCGATGAGCTCGAGGATGCGTCGCTGAATATCTGCAGACTCGCACGAGGCGAGGTCGGCGGAATTAGTCATCTAAAGCTGCCTCCTGGGCGGCATCCGCTATCGGATAGCCGTCCTCGTCCTTTTCGATCGCAAGCGTGGCGGGAACGTTTTCCAGCGCACGCGTGATGCGCTCGGCCTCATCGGTCGAGCGATCGATGCGAAAATCGAGCTCGGGCGTAACACGCCAATCGAGCGAGCGAGCCAACAGGCTGCGAATACGGCCCTTAGCGCTTGCGAGCGCCTCCATGACCTCGTCGTATCGGCTCGCATCGCACGACACGTACACGCGCGCGAACGAACGGTCCACCGCGACCTCGACCGCAGTCAAAGTAACGAGGTCGAGACGCGGATCGGAAACCTCAAAGAGCAGGATATAACCGAGCTTCTCGCGAAGCTGCTCGCCCAGACGGCGGGTTGCCTGCGTTTGCTTCATAGCGCTACCCCCTACTCGGTACGGGCAACCTGGTCGATGCGGTAACCCTCGATCTGGTCGCCGGGCTTGATGTCCTGGAAGTTCTCCAGGCCAATGCCGCCCTCGGAACCGCTCTTGAGGCTCTTGGCCTCGTCCTTGTAGTGGCGCATCGAGGCGATCTTGCCGTTGAAGACCACGATGCCGTCGCGCACCAGGCGCACGGAATCGGTCGCGGCGATCTCGCCCTCCTCGACGCGGACACCGGCGGCGATACCGACTTTGGG
>URTD01000081.1 GCA_900550735.1 uncultured Collinsella sp. | reverse complement strand
GGCGGAGGTCCACGGCAACGAAGTGCTGCGGCTGTACGATGTGGGGGTGGCGGGCCTGCACCGCACCCTGCACCATATGGACGATATCATGAGCGCGTCGGTGATCGTGGCCATCGCGGGAATGGAGGGGGCTCTGGCCAGCGTGCTGGGTGGTCTGGCGGATTGCCCGGTGATCGCAGTACCCACCAGCGTGGGCTACGGCGCAAATTTTGGAGGCGTAGCCGCGCTGCTCGCCATGCTCAACTCCTGCGCCAGCGGCGTATCGGTCGTCAATATCGATAACGGCTTTGGTGCCGCCTACCAGGCAAGTCTTATCAATCATCTGAGCGCCGGCACATCCTGCGCCCGTTAAGGAGCATTCCATGTCCAACCATCAGCACACGCTTATCATCGACGGCACTTCGGGCATCAGCGGCGATATGACCGTCGCGGCCCTGCTCGACCTGGGCGCCAGCGAGGAGCACCTGCGCGAACAGCTCGCCACGCTGCCGGTCGACGGCTTTTCGATCGCTGTAACGCGCGTAAACAAGCATGGCATCGACGCCTGCGACTTTGACGTTCAGTTGGCAGAGGGGCTCGAGAACCACGACCACGACATGGCCTGGCTCTACGGCAACGAAGCAGCTGCCGAGCACGCACATGAGCACGAACACCATCATCATGACCATGACGAGCACGAACACGAGCACACGCATGAGCATGAGGCCCACGGCCATGGCCACGAGGGCCATCATCACGCCCACCACCATCACCACCGCTCTTTGGCGGACGTCACCGCCATCATCGACGGTTCACAGCTAAGCGATGGCGCCAAGCGTCGCGCCCTCGCCATTTTTTCCGCACTCGCCGCTGCCGAGGCAAAGGCTCACGGCAAAACGCCCGACACCGTCATGTTCCACGAGGTGGGCGCCGTCGACTCCATCGTCGACGTCTGCTCTGTCGCCATCTGCCTCGACGACCTGGGTATTGAGGACATCGTAGTCGAGTCGCTCTCCGAGGGTCACGGCACCATCCGCTGCGCCCACGGCCTCATGCCCATTCCCGTCCCCGCTGTCGTCAACCTGTGTCAGGCGGGCAATATCGCCCTCACGCCTGCACCGGTCGCCGGCGAGCTCGTGACGCCCACGGGCGCCGCCATCGTCGCCGCGCTGCGCACGTCCGAGCACCTGCCGGCCCGCTACCGCATCGAGGCCGTCGGCTACGGCGCCGGTAAGCGCCCCTACGAGGGTTGCTCCGGTACGCTCCGCTGCCTGCTCGTTGACGCGGACGCATAACCATGGATGCCCGCAAGGCAAAAAGCCGTGCCGCCATCGTTGCGGCGTTTTCCGAGCTCCTTCGCGAGGAGGACTACGGCAAGATCACCGTCGGCGACATCATTGCTCGCGCCCATGTGGGTCGGGCCACGTTCTACGGCCTCTTCAAGAGCAAAGATGACCTGCTCGCTGAGCTCGTGCGCGACATCTGCACCCATGCCCTCGACGATGACGGTACGCCCCTCGATGACCCGCTCGTACAGGTCGAGCATATCCTCAACAACCTCTGGGAGCGCCGCCAGGGCGTTCGAGCCCTCGTAGCCGGCGCCGGCTCACGCGTCTTCGCCGACTGCCTCCGCAAGACCATCATGTCGCGCGCAGCCGAAACCGTCCCTACCGACCCAAACGGCCCCGCCGCCACCATGGACCGAAGCTTCCTACTACACCACATAGCCTCAAGCTTCGTAGGAATGGTCCAATGGTGGGCCTGGCACAACTTCCAAGCCCCAAAAGAGAACGTAGCCAAAGACTACCTATCAGCCATAAAGCCCCTCTTCAACTAAGTAAGAAGCTCATCCCAAAGCATCGCCCCAACCCAGGCCGCCACGCATCCCAAAGTGTCATTCACACTTCAACGCCCCCAACAGCAACAAGCCCCTCCCATCTATATTCAGATATATATGTTGGGCTGCTTGTTCGAAGGCAACTGGATTCCCGCAGGGTCCGGCATAGGTTAACTTTCCGCCGCATTCCGCAGGACGCAAGAAGCTCCCGCCGCACGAAGTGCGCAGCGGGAGCTTCTTGCATGTCCGAGGACGCGGCGGAAAGTTAACCTATGCCGGACCCGGGCGTTATATCAATTGTCTTGGCCTAGAACATGCCCAAGAAACCATGCACAAACAGTGCGGCCAGAGCGGCACCGACAAACGGAGCGATGCCAGGAACAAGCAGGCCGTACTTCCAGTTGTTGTCGGCCTTGTTCTTGATCGGCAGCACCTGGTAAGCCATGCGAGGACCAAGGTCACGTGCCTGGTTCATGGCGAAGCCGGTGATACCGCCCATGCCCATGCCAACGGCCCAAACGATCAGGCCAACGCAGATAGCGAGCATCAAAACGTTCTCGCCGGCGCGGCTAGCAGCAGCAAGGATGGCGCTGATGAACACGAAGGTGCAGATAGCCTCGCAGAAGAAGTTGCGGGCATAGTTCGTGCCCTCGGTGGTAGGGTTGGTCGAGAAGATGTTGCGCTGAGCAATGGGGTCGACGACACCCTCGGAAGCCTTGAACTCATCGGCATACATCAACCACGCGATCACAGCGCCCACAAAGCCGCCGAGCATATCGGCAAGCATGAAGGGGATGCAGCTGCTCCACGGCACCAGGCCTACGATGCACTGGGCAAGCACCATAGCCGGGTTCATGCACACGGCGCCGCCAAAGACAAACAGGCAGACCGAGATGCCAAAAGACCAAGTGGTGATGGCAAACATATGGCCGGAACCCTGATACTTGGTGCCCTTGAGCACGGTATCGCAGTGCACGCCCACGCCAAAGATAATCATGAGGGCCGTTGCGCCGAATTCGCAGAGGAGTTTGGTAAGCATAAAACCTTATCTTTCTTGTCAGTTATAAACGATTCGTTTAGGCCGCGCGCTAGTGCTGAGCGACAACAACGCCCAGGCCATCGGGAATGACGGCCACCTTGGCATCGGCACCCTTCATCTCAAAGGCGAGCTTGAGCGCCTCCTCGAGGGTGTTGACCGGCGTCATGTGCATATCCTTAATCATCTGGTGATCGCACAGGTCGGTGACCATGATCACGGGGTGATGCGCCAGGATGCGGGCAAAGATCTGGCTCGTCCACTGGTCGGGCAGGGTCTCGTCCTTAGGACGGTCGATGCAGGCGCGCTCAAACTCTGCCGGATCGTTGTCGGCGATGTTGTGATAGAAGCCCTCGCCGCCGTGACCGTCGGCACAACCGGCGACGTCGATGATCACACCGCCCTCGGGAAGCGTGGCCTCGGCAGAGCACATGCCCTTCACGGCCTGGTAGATGTTCTGGTCGAGCGGGTAGCCGCCGTTGGTGGTGATGGCAATCTCGCACTCAACGGGCTCAACGCCGGCAAGGCTCTTCACGAACTCGCAGCCAGCCTCGTGCGCCTTGTGGATATCGCCGGCAAAGGAGCCGATGACCTCGTGCTTGCCGTTGAGCACCACGTTAAGCACAAAGGCAAGGTGAGCCATCTCGGCAGCGGCAAACATGTCCTCGCTCACGTGGTTGTGGCACAGGTTGCCGGCACGCGAATGGGAATCGTTCACAAACTGACCGTTATGGTTGTACATGATGGTCTTATAGCTGGCAATGCCGGGCAGCACGGACTTGCGGCTGCCAGAGAAGCCAGCAAAGAAGTGCGGCTCAATAAAGCCCTCGGCAAGCAGCAGATCGCAATCGGCCGCAATCTTGTTGATGATGCACTCGCCGCCAGAAGGCAGGGTGCCGATCTTTTTCATCATGCTGTCGTCAGTCGCGACGTGCATAACGATTTCCTCGTTGGCAACGATCTCCTCGCCGTACTTGTTGACGAGCTCCTCGTGCGTCGACGGACGGTGCATACCCGTAGCAACCAGAATGCGCACGCGAGCCTCGGGCGCAGCGGAATGGATGTGATGCAGCAGAATAGGCATCGTCACACGCGCGGGGACGGGACGCGTATGATCGGAGCTAATAATGACAATATCCTTCTTGCCAGCACAAAGCTCCTCGAGCGAAGGTGAGCCGTAAGGGTTGGCAATCGACTCTTCTACCAGCTCTTCCTGCGATTTTGTAGTCTTAAACTCGTTTTGATGACCTTCCATCACACCCGCGAAGTTCTTATCCTCGAGCTCCAGATGCAACGTCTTGTGGTCAAACGGCAGTTCACATTCAAACAATGACGAGCGCCCTCTTCCTTTCAACTGACACACTAGATAAACCGTTGGAAGGATACGCCGCTCACCGAAAAACACCACCGTCCACCGACTCATTAACACAACGTTCATATTTGACCCACAACAAAACGGCCGCGATCCCAAAGGGAACCGCGGCCGCCTGTCAAAGACACTATAGACAGGATGATTTACGCAGCGCCGAGGCAAACATCTACCCCGAGACGTTCGCACGTAAGCCATTTTGCATAAATGCGTTAATTAATTGCATAAAATGGCGCATGGATTTCTAGCCGTAACAGGGTGGTACCCTCCGGAGCGTGCATTTTTGCGAGTATTCAGCATCGCGAGATAAGATTTTGGTGTCAAAAGTCTTTCAAAAAGTAGATAGTCCTCATGACTCGACCCATCTGGATAGCATGCGGCGAGAAACCAGCCATATATGATCGTCGCCAAAGCCCAATCGTCGTGCAAAAGCATCAACAGGGGCCGCGAACGTCACCCATAGCCTTATGCACCAATCTTTGGCTGCTGAAAACTCCGTTTTTTGCACGTCGCCCCAAGCGCCACCCTCACCCAGCGGCCTTCCGCCGAAGACCGGACATCGCAGGGCCCGCCATAAGTTTACTTTTAGGCACACTCCGCAGGACGCAAGAAGCCCTCGCCGCACTCCACATTAAGCGCGAAGCGCGCCATTCTTCTCCTCAGCTTTAATCCCCGAAGACCGAGGACGAAGGGGCCCGATGGGTTTCCCTCTGAATGCATTCCGCAGCACGAAGCCCCCTTATCCGCAGCTCCGAAGGAGCAGGATAAGGGGGCTTCAAGTGCGAGGACGCATTCAGAGGGAAACCCGTCGGGTCCCGGTGAGAGCCACAGGGCTATCGATTACCCCGTGTTCTGCAGTCCTGCCGAGACGCCGGTCACAGTCGAAAGAATCAGGCTCATGTACTCGGCCTTCTTCTCCTCGGCCATCTCGTCCTGGTTCATACGCACCTCGCGAAGGGCGCGAACCTGGGCGATGGACAGGGCGTCGACATAGGGGTTACGCACGCGAACGGCGCAGCCGAGCACGCGGCGGCGCTGCAGCGGCCACTCGTCACCGACGATGGCAAGGACCCACTTACGGGTGAGCTGCATCTCGGTAAAGACCTTCTCGGACAAATCCTGGCGATCGCCCAGGTGCAGATACATCTTGGCGATGCGCTGATCGGTCTTGGCGATCGACATCTCGATGTTGTCAATGAACGTGCGGAAGAACGGCCACTCCTGGTAGGCAGCCTTGAGCTGGTCAAGATCGCCAAGCTGCTCGCAGGCGGTGCCCAGGCCGTACCAAGCGGCCAGGTTAATGCGCGCCTGGCTCCAGCTGAAGATCCACGGAATGGTACGCAGGTCGTCGAGTGACTTCGCACCCAGACCGCGCTTGGCCGGACGCGAGCCGATCGGCAGCAGACCGACCTCGGTCAGCGGCGTCACGGTCGAGAACCACGGTGTAAAGTCCTCGGTGTTCAGCAGGTCCAGATAGCGCTCGTGGCTTGCGGTGTTGAGCTTCTCGGCCATATCCCAGAACTTCTGCGTGGTCTCGGTGTTGGTCTTCTCGACACTCGGGGCCGACTGCAAAAGCGTTGCGGCGGCAACGGACTCAACATGGCGCTGAGCCAGCGTGCGGTTGCCGTAACGGGCAAAGATGACCTCGCCCTGCTCGGTGAGCTTAAAGAAGCAGTTGACCGAACCCTTGGGCTGCGCCAGCACGGCCTTGTTGGCCGGGCCGCCGCCACGGCCCACGGCACCGCCGCGACCGTGCATGAGCACCAGGTCGATATCGTTCTTCTCTGCCCACTTGGCGATGCGCTCCTGCGCGGAGTGCAGCGCGAGCATGGCCGTGGTAGGACCGGCATCCTTGGAAGAGTCGGAATAGCCCAGCATGACCTCCATGCGGCGGTTGGTCTGGGCAAGGCGCTTTTGCACCACGGGCAGCGTAAGCATCTGGTCGAGCACGTCAACGCAGCCCTCGAGGTCCTCGAGCTGCTCGAACAGCGGGATCACGTCGAGCTCGGGAACGTCTTCCTCGTGTGCGAAGGACAGGTGGGCCAGCTCAAAGACGTCGGCCACATGCTGGGCACTCTTGGTAAACGAGATGATGTAGCGGTGTGCCATCTTCTTGCCGTAGCGCTTTTGGATGGAACCGATGGCACGGAAGGTGTCGATGACCTCGCGCGTCATGGGCTGCAGGTCACCATGGATACCGTTCTCGTGGATATCCTTGAGGGCGCGGGCGTGCACCACGGAGTGCTGACGGAACTCCATCTCGACCATATGGAAGCCGAAGGACTCGACCTGCCAGATGATGGTTTGGACCGGACCGTAGGCGGCACGGACGGCACCGCAGGCAGCAAGCGAACGCTGGACGACGCGCAGGTCATCCAGGAACTCGTCGGCGCTGTGGTACATGGTGTCGGTGATGCGGCGCACGGTGGCGTTCAGGCGGTCGGCCATGACGAGCATGACGGCGCGATGCGGCTCGTGCTCGGAGATCAGCTCGGCGCGGGCCGTGTAACGAGGGCTCATCTCGACCTGATGGTTCCACAGGTTAATGAGCTCGGCAGAAGGCTTGCTGTAGGTGGCCTCGAGCGTGAGGTTGTGGCCGATGCGGCGGCACTTGTCCTCGAGCTTGAGCACCATGTGAGTGAAGTACTTGGCGGCGACTTCGCGGCTCACCTTGGCGGTGACGTTGGGGTTGCCGTCGCGGTCGGAGCCGATCCAGCTGCCGGGATGGAAGAACGCCGGGCACAGCGGCGGCACGGTACCGGCCTTGTCGCCCAGCACCCAGTCGTCAAAACGACGGTAGATGACGGGGATAACGTCGAACAGCGTGTTATCGAAGATGTCGATGATGGTATCGGCTTCCTCGACCGGCGTGGGCTTCTTGAGCGCGATGGGGCTCGTACGCACCAGGGCGTCGATCTCCTGCAGCATATGGCGCTCGTTCTCCACCAGGTCGGAGCCGCCCAAACGCGGACGCTCCTCCAGCAGGTTGGAGATACGGCGAATCTTGCCCTCGACGGCCTTACGACGGGCCTCGGTGGGATGTGCGGTAAAGACAGGGTGGAACTCGAGCTTGCCGAGCAGCTCATTGGCACCCTCGACGCCCATCTCGTTTACCAACTGGTGATAGGCGACGGTGAGTTCGTTGGCGGGATCGACCTCGGTATCGGTCGATGCGCCGGCCTCGCGCTCGCGCAGCTGCGCCACACGGTAGTTCTCCTCCGACAGGTTTGCCAAGTGGAAGAAGCTCGTAAAGGCGCGAACGATGACCTGCTGCTTATCAAGCGGCAGGCTGTCAATCAAATCGACGACTTCGCGAAACGCCACGGCGGTGGGCTCGTCGGCAGTGGGCACGCCCTGTTCGTCAACGGACTCGTCGGCAGCGCGGCTACCGGGGTTGCCAGCATTGACCACAATCTCGGCTGTCAAAATCTTGTCGAACAGGTCCGCGATCTCGGGATCATACTCGCTAAGCACACGACGTTCCAGGCGCAGGAACAGCGCCAGATTATCGCGCAGCTCCTCGGGGATCTCGATCTCGGCGAGACGCTCCCTGGACTCGGCATTCGAGCCGATTCGGTTAACGAGGCGGTTGACCACGGCAGCGACGCGCGCCGCGGCTTCGGGTACAGACTGGTTGCTTAGGTTCTCAGCCACGTTTCCTCCCATTCCTCCTTCTATGCACGTAACATGTGGTATTCATTATAGGCGCTTGAGAAATACTTTCGACACTGATTGCGCTTTACCACACAAAAGTATTTTCTGCATTGCAAGGGTTTTTGCCCCAAATGGTCGTATTTCTCGGTGGGCGGCATATGCAAGCGAGGGCATTCCGCATAAATGCGAAACACCCCCGTAACAATAGCTCGTCGCGAGCGGGACATGTTAGCGGGTCCGCAGCTCAAAAATCATGCGCTACAGACGCTCGC
>URTD01000080.1 GCA_900550735.1 uncultured Collinsella sp. | reverse complement strand
CCGCCACTCGAGACCAAGCCGGCCATAAGAGTGCGAAGGGCATCCGCGCGATCGGCGCAGATGCCCTGTGAAATCAGTTCGTCATCAAGACGCACGCGTTTCATGAATGCCATCAACCATTCGTATCCGGAGATGCGGCCTAGCTATCCTGGGATTCGTTTGCCGCATCCTCATCATATTCCTGCTCGAGCTTGTCGGCCTCACGCGGCGTAAGCTCAAACTTGTCGACCATATCGACCGCGCGGGAGCCCAGCTCTATCGCTTCGTCAAACAGATCGAGCGAACGCTCCAAGGACGTATCCTTAGAGCGAACGGTAGCTATGATCTGGTCCAAGCGGTCCGAAATCTCGTCGAAGTTGCGGACGGAACCCTCTGGCATAGCTACTCCTCGACGGAGTCGACAACAGCCTCGGCGGCGTCCGCATCCTCGGCCAGCACGCCAGCCTCAGCCTGGGCAACCGCAACCTTGGCGGCAGCCTCGGCAGCCTGGGCCTCCTCGCGAGCGCGATCTTCGGCCAGCAGCTCTTGGTACAGGTCCTCGCCCGGCAGCTCCTCGCTGCGAGCGATCTTGCCCAGCACGCCGTTGACGAACGACGCGGACTGGTCGGTGCCATAGGCCTTGGCAAGCTCGACGGCCTCGTTGATTACGATGGCGTCCGAGACCTCCTCGTCGGTGAGGAAACGCATCTCGTAAACGGCGATACGCAGCAGATTGCGGTCGGCGCCGGGCATGCGCATAAGATCCCAGTTCTTGGCAACGGAGCGCAGAGCGCAGTCGATGCGATCGATATGCTCATAGGCACCGCGGCACAGCTCCAGCGCATAGGGATCGAGGGGACCCTTCGAGATTAGGAAATCACCCTCGAGGACGCGCTCGAGCGGGCTGTCCGTGGCCTCGGCCTGGAACAGCAGCTGCAGCGCCTGACTGCGGGCAAGCGTACGCCCGCGATAAACCTTAAGGCTCAAAGGTTACTCCTTGGGGAAAACGAGACCGTCGATGCAAACGTCAACGCGCTCGACCTCGACGCCCACCTGAGCATCGATGGCGGCGACCACGGCGGCGCGAACGGCCTCGGCGAGTTTCTTGAACGGATAGCCAAAGAACACCACGACACGCACGGTGAGTGCGAGCTTGTCGCCAACGACCTCGGCCTCGACCGCCGGCTCGGAAGCCGGGGCCTTGGACGAAAGCATCATGGAGACAAGGTTGGTGGCAAGGTCCTTGACGCCAACGGAGGCGATGCCCTCGACATCCGACACGGCGCGCGAGACGATGGCGGTCAGAACATCGGGCGAAATGCCGATGCCGTCAATCTTGATTTCCTGGGGCATGAGTCCTCCTAGAAGAGTTGGTTGCTAGACGCGGGAGACGAACTTGCCGTCGCGGGTGTCAACCTTGATGACCTCGCCCTCGTTGAGGTACATGGGGACCTGGATGACAGCGCCGGTGTCGATCGTGGCCGGCTTGGTGGAACCCTGGACGGTGTCGCCCTTAAAGCCCGGGTCGGTCTGGACGATGGTGGTCTCGATGAACATCGGCGGAGTCACGCCCATGAGCTCATCGTCGGCGAAGAGCAGCTGGCAGATGTCGTTCTCGCGCAGCCACTTGGAGTTCTCGCCCACCATGTCCTCGGGAACGGGAACCTGCTCATAGGACTCGTTGTCCATGAAGATGTAGTCGGTGCCATCGTTGTAGAGGTACTGGAACTCACGGGTGGTGAGCATGACGCTCTCGAACTTGGTGCCGGCGTTGCAGGTGTTCTCGACGACGCGGCCGCTCTTGATGTCGCGGGTCTTGTAGCGCACAAACGCGCCGCCCTTGCCCGGCTTGACATGCTGGAACTCGACGATGGTGTAGACCTTGTCCTTAATGCGGAGACCGAGGCCGTTCTTGAAGTCGGCGGTAGAAATGGTAGGCATAGCGACCTTTCTTGTTATGGGCAGAACGCACAAGCGTCCAAATTACATACGAGCGAAATTATACACTTGCAGACGGCGCCTGCAGCGAGCGCATAAAAAGAGAACGCGGGGCGTCCGAATTGCTCCGGACGCCCCGCCCCAAAAATCTATCGAAATGGGCTAGCAATCGATGACGTGCAGGTCGTGCGGGGTCTTGGTGAAGGGCTCGTAGCCGTTCTCGGTGACCACGCCGTAGTCCTCCAGACGCACGCCGCCCACGCCGGGCAGGTAGACGCCGGGCTCCATGGTAACAACCGAGCCGATCTCGATGGTGTTCTTGCTGCGGTTGAAGTTGGGCAGCTCGTGAATGTCGATACCAACGCCGTGGCCCAAGCCATGGTTATAGTAATCGCCATAGCCGGCATCGCCGATGATCTTCTTGGAGAGCTTGAAGATGTCGTTACCCTCGACGCCCGGATGGATGGCGGCGACGCACTCCTCGTGCGTACGGCGTACGAGCGCGTACAGGTCGAGCTGCTCCTGCGTGGGCTCGCCCATCACGACGGTGCGTGTCATGTCGGAGCGGTAATCGCAGTAGCCCGCGCCGTAATCCATGAGGACGAAGTCGCCCTTCTCGATGACACGGTCACTCGGCACGGCATGCGGGTTGGCGGTGTTGGGGCCGCTCGCCACAATGGAGCCGAAGGCCAGGCTGTCGGCGCCGTTGGCGAACATAAAGTTCTCGAGCTCGTTGCGAACCTGCTTCTCGGTCATACCGGGCTTAATAAAGCCGAGCATGTGCTGGAAGGCGGCGTCGGTGATCGACTGTGCATGGCGCATGAGCTCGATCTCCTCGGCATCCTTGATGGCGCGCATCTTGCGGATGTCGTCGTGCATCAGCGGCAGCATGCAGGCGACGGAACGGTCCTCCAGGCCGCGCTGAATACCCTGGTAGAAGTTAATCTGCATATCGTCCTCGACAGCACAGACACGGCACTTGTTAGCCGCAATCTTGCCGGCGACCCAGCCGGGGATGGTACCCTCGTCCATGTCGTAGACCCAGGGGCTGCCGGCGGGCGTGTTCTCCTCAAAGCTGTTGAGGTAGCGCGAGTCGGTGTGGAACAGGCACTGGTCGACCGTAATAAACGCAGCGTGCGGGAACTCGAAGGTGTAGTCGAAGACGCCCTTCACGCCCGTAAGCCAACGAAGGTTGGCCTCGTCGCGCACCACGATGGCGTCGTAGCCACGCTCGGCCATCAGGGCACGGACACGCTCGATACGACCGGCAGGACCGGCAGCAAACTCAGACATGCAGATTCCTTTCTTGTTGTCTCTATATAGACGGGACGGGTCTCAATCGAACGACGGAAACGCATGCGATCCGCAACCGATTGAAAACCCGCCCCTCAACATGATACGAAAGACGATGGATGTCAATAAATCTTAGAGAAGTTCTTTGCGTGAAGCCAAGTAGGCGTGAGCATGGCGCTCAAGAACCTCGTCCTCAACGCACGTTAGACGAATAGCGCCGAGTGCCGCGGGCAGCGGCAACATACTGCGGTTCGAGCGGACAAACTGCTGCCTGCGGAACTCCTCGATATATGCGGCAGGCTCCAGATCGAAGGCAAGTTCCTCGATACCAAAGTCCTCCAAGCAGTCATCGACCTCAAAGACGTAATCGATATCGAAGTCACAGGCATCATGCGCTAGGCGCGCCTCAAAGCGCATGCCCTCGGCCAACAGCTGGTAGGCAGGGACCTGTGAAGCGGCATCGCCCAAGCAGGCGCGCAGGGTACGCTCCCCCGTCTTGCCAAAATCGAGCGCATGGCGAGCGCTCGGGTTCGTGGCCGTCAGTACGTCCTTACGGGCAGTCTGAGACCATTGAACGGCATTGACGAGCGCAACCTCCTCGCCCGCGAGAATCTCGGGGACGGTCTCAGTAAACTGATTCCAGCGGGACTTACTGCTCGAAAGCATGGTGCCAACAAGTACCACAAAGCCGAGCTTGAGGTCCTCGGGGTCCGCCTCGCGAACAAGGTCGAGGTCACACACGACCAAGCCCGGTTCGGGACGGAACGCGATAGCGGGAAGTGCATTGGCCGACGAGGCGACGAGCGGCTTCATGGTCGTCGCGACCGTGAGCATGGCGTCGAAGGTCGTCGGCAACAGCGCGCACTCGGTTCGGCCGCACCACTGGTTTGCGCACCAGCTAACAACCGAGCAGGTTGCGGCATCGCCAACGGCGACAACCAGATCGTCGCAGGTAACGCCGTTGGCAGACAAGGCGCCAAAGATAGCATCGGCATCGGCCAGCGTGGCACCAGCAGGCGAAACCTCAAGGGAGAACTGCGACACGGCAAAACCGGCGTCGACCAGCGCATGCTCGACGACCTCATCAAAACGTTCTGACGAGGCTGAGTTCCAAACCACCATCGCGCGCTTAGGTTTGCCAACGGCCGAGGCAAACATGCGCGACAGCTCATCGAACGCGCCCAATCCGACGCGGACATCGACACTGCGGTTTTGGAAATTGATCAGTTGACGGCGAATCATAGCAGTCCACGCTCCAAAAGCATCTCGGCACAAAGGTAGGAAACGTCCTCGAAGGACTTGTTGCGAATATCAAGGGTAAGGTCGGCGGCCTGGCGATACAACGGACGGCGATGCTCAAACAGGCGCGCGGCATGCTCGGGAGAGCGGAAATCGGGGCGCGTGTCGGACCGACGAATCTGACGAATCGAATCCTCGAAGTCGCCCTCGAGGTACACGCACGTACCCATTTCGTGCATCAGCTCAATATTCACCGGCGTCTCGACGATACCGCCCCCGCACGAAACCAACAGGCTGCGCTCGCTTTGGAGCGAACGAAGCGCCGAGGTTTCGAGCTCGCGAAAACGATCCTCGCCCTCGGTCTCAAAAATCTCGGTTACCGACTTGCCGCAACGGCGCACGACCAGGCGGTCGGTATCGATAAAACGTCGCTTGAACATGGTGCCGACGTTACGTGCGAGCGTCGATTTGCCCGCGCCCAAAAAGCCGATAAAGAAGATATGGTCGCAGCCGTGTTTGGTGTGCTGGGACATAGCGAGACCTATTCCTCGCAGGGAAGGTCGCGCAGGGCCCGGCGCTCAAAGATACGGAAGATCTGCGTATACCACAGGTCCTGCGTCGCCTGAGGCTTTACCAGGATGGTATCGACGCCGGCGAAGTTGCCGCTCCACACGTCAGTGTAGAGCTGATCACCGATCAGCACCGCCTCGTCGGCCGTGGCGCCGAGGCGCTTAAGACCCGCCTTGAGGGCAAACGGTGCCGGCTTCATGGCGTGACTTATGGCCTCGAGTCCCAGCTCACGTGCAGAGCTCATGACCTGGTCGCGATGCCAGTTGTTGGACACCATGCACAGCTTAAAGCCTTTGGCGCGGGCGGCGTCGAGCCAAGCGGAAACCGCGGCGGGAACCTGCTCGGTATCGCGCGGCACCAGGGTGTTATCGCGATCGAGCAGAATGGCGCGTTTGCCGTCGGCCCACAGGGTATCAAGGTCGATGCGATCGACCGAGGCAACGTATCGTTTGGGGCTAAAAATCCTCATGCTAATTCCAAGACTGTTGATGCTCTTCGTAGGTTTGCGAGAAGTACTCCTCGTCCTGCG
This sequence comes from uncultured Collinsella sp., assembly GCA_900550735.1. GTDB lineage: Bacteria > Actinomycetota > Coriobacteriia > Coriobacteriales > Coriobacteriaceae > Collinsella. The sequence continues at coordinate 2,777 of URTD01000080.1, read as the reverse complement.
TAATGTAGAAATACAGGTCATCGGAGTCGGTCGGCTCAAGCGTGGCCTTGAGTGCCTCGAGCGACGGAGAGCAGATGGGCGTGGGCGGCAGGCCCTCATGCTTATAGGTGTTATACGGACTATCGCTCTGCAGGTCGTCGGCGGTAACCTCGCCACCGGTGACATACATCATGGTCGCATCGCTGTTGAGATAGCGCAAACCGTCGAGCTTGCCGGCAAGGCGGTTGTAGAAGACCGAGGCCACATACGCGCGCTGATCGGCATTGAGACCCTCGCGCTCGACGATGGAGGCAAGGTTGACGATGTCGTAGTCGGACATCTCCACACCGTAGCGCTCCTTGATCTTGGCTTCGCAGCTCGCAAAGTCAAGCGACTTGTACTCGGTCTTAAACTGATCGAGCATAGCGCGAACCACGTCATCGGCCGTCGGCGAATCACCCAACGAATAAGTCTTGGGGAACAAGAAGCCCTCGAGCGAGTCGTTGGCGGCGCCCTTAAGGAAGCTATAGTCGTCCACGTAGTTGGAGGCCTTGGCCTGGTTGAGGAAGTCTTCCTTAGAGATGCTGTCGTAAGCCTGGGCCACACGGTCGGCGACTTGATCGACCGTTAGGCCCTCAGGGATAGTCAGCGCATTGGAGCCCGCGTTGGGGCCTTCCATGAGCTGCTGAACAACCTTGGTCGCATCCATGAGTGTGGTGAACGAATAAGTACCAGGCTTGAGCGACATATCGGCGTTGAGCTTTTTCACCGCCGCATAATAATCCTTGGGATTTTCGACGATATGGTTCTCGGAGAGAATCGAGGCGATAGTATCGCCCGAGGCACCGTCGGGAATCGTGATAGTAACTTGCTGGCCAGCAGCGACTTTCGCATCCTCACCGCCAAAGAAGCCCTTGACGGCTGGCACGACAAAGAAAACGATCGCGACAAGCGCAAGCACGGCGACGACGCCACCGATAATCATAGGCACCGGGGAGCTTTTCTTTTGTGTACCACGGCGGACGTGCGTGTTGTAGCTCGAGCGCGTGGCCGGAGCAACGCCGTGGGAACCGAGAGCGTGATGCGAATGCGACTGGGGGGCCAGCACTCGCTGGGTAGATGCCTGCTGCTTAAAGCGGGTACCGCCTGCAGGCTGGGCCGAACGAGCAGAAGGCTGCTGAGCCGTCCGCTGAGCAGGCTGGGCCGAACGAGAGGAGGACAGCACCGGACGCGCGGCAGGCTGAGCTGCGCGCTGCGTCGGCTGCGCAGGGCGCTGACCAGGCTGAGTAGGGCGCGACGAGGGCTGACCCTGACGACTCTGCCGGCGCGGATCGGAAGCGCTAGGCATGCGAAACCTCCTCATTTTTACGATCGAGCCATGTCTGCAAGAACAGGCTGGCGGCGATCATGTCAATCTTGCCCCTCATCTGCTTTTCGTTGAGTCCCTGCTGTCGCAGGATTCGCTTGGCCTCCTGCGAGGACAGACGCTCGTCCTCAAACTCCAGAGGAAGTTCGAGCTCGTCGGCAATCTTTTGGGCCACGGCGGCGACGCGCTCGGCCTGGGGGCCGGGCTCACCGGCCATGGTCAAGGGGCGTCCGCTTACCAGGATATCGGGCTCATAGTCCTCCACCAGGTAGCGAAACGTCTTTGCCATGCCAGTGACCTCGGCAGCCGGAAGCACCTTGACAGGCATCGCCATCTTGCCATCACGGCTCGAGACGGCGATGCCAATCCTGGTCTCCCCTATGTCCAGCGCAAGCGCGACCACAGCGACTACTTAGGTTCTTAGGCGCCGAGCGCGGTCTTGGCGGCCGCAAGGGCATCGGCGATACCGGCAGCGTTCTTGCCACCGGCCTGGGCCATGTTGGGACGGCCGCCACCGCGACCATCGACCAGGCCCGCGATCTGCTTGATCACGTTGCCGGCGTGGAAACCGGCCTTCACGGCGTCATCGGAGCCGGCAGCGAGCAGGGCCGGGGTGCCCTTCTCGGTCACGCTGGCAACAACGCAGGCGACAGGGCCGGCGACCTTCTGGTGCACGGTATCCCAAACGTTGCGCAGGTCAGCGGCCTCGAGACCCTGAAGCTCAGCAACAACGAGCTTGTAGCCATTCAGCTCGACAGCACCCTCGATGGCGCTGGAGATCGCATCGGAGGAGCCACCAGTGAGCGCCTTCTTGAGCTTGTTGGACGTCTCGCGCAGCTCGGCCTGCAGGTTCTCCACGCGGGCGGGAACCTCGTCGACGCGGCACTTGAGCGCAGCGGCGGCGGCGTCAACGAGCGCCAGGCGGTCGGCCATGTAGTCGAGGGCACCCTTAGAGGTCACGGCCTCGATACGGCGGACATTGGAGCCCGTGGAGGACTCGGAAATGATCTTGAACAGGCCAATCTCGGCGGTATTGGCGGCATGAGTGCCACCACAGAGCTCGCGGGAGAACGGCTGGTCCTCGGCGCCCACGGAGACGACGCGGACAACATCGCCGTACTTCTCTCCAAACAGAGCGACAGCGCCGGCAGCCTTAGCCTCGTCGATGCCCATGACACGGGTCACAACCGGCTTGGAAGCGAAGATCTGCTGGTTGACCAGGTCCTCGACAGCCTTGAGCTGCTCGGAGGACAGGGCCTCGAAGTGCGTGAAGTCAAAGCGCAGGTGCTCGGGCGTCACCAGCGAACCGGCCTGGGAGACATGCTCGCCCAGGACCTGCTTAAGGGCGGCGTCGAGCAGGTGGGTGGCGGTGTGGTTGCGGCGCAGGAAACCACGGCGCTCGGCGTCGAGCGCGGCGGTCACGGTAGCACCG
>URTD01000079.1 GCA_900550735.1 uncultured Collinsella sp. | reverse complement strand
CAGCACCCAAAATGGAATCGCCCAAGAACTCAAGGCGCTCATAGCTGGCAGAAACCGGCTGGCCCTCGACTGCCGAGGGATGCGTAAGGGCCGCGCGCAGCAGCACCTTATTATTGAACTCGTGGCCCAGGATTTCCTGGGCACGCGTAAGTCGTTCGGATAAAGCCAAGACCTAAGCCTCCCTGGCGTTTTCGATCGCGTCGACGGCGTCGGCGACAGAGTTGAGAGAGAGCAGAGTCTCGTCATCAATCTCGAGGTTGAACTCGTCCTCGATAGCCGTAACCAGCTGCAGGCGCTCGAGCGAGTTGGCATCGAGGTCGTCAAAGGTGGTCTCATCGCTAATTTCGGCAACATCGACGCCCAGAACGTCAGCAGCGACCTCGGCGATCTTGTCGAAGATTTCGGAGCGGTCCATAGCGCTTCCTCTCATAGTGCATGAATACCAAAAGAATGGTACCGCCCGGGCGGTACCAAGACACGGTTCTGATTCTACCCCACGACGTGCGCCCCAAGACGCATAACGCCGCTGTTATAAAACGATACCGTCCATAGAGTTGGCGACATTCTCGACCAGCCCGGCGCGCACGGCTTCGGCCGCCGCGAGCGTACCGTTTTTAACAGCCTCGACCGAGGTGGCGCCATGGCCGATCAGGACCACGCCGCGCAGGCCCAAAAGAATCGCGCCGCCCTTGGCGTCGCCAGAGAGCTTGGCCTTAATCTCGCGCATCTGCTTTTTGATGAGCAGCGCGGCAATCTTGGTGCCGAGCGAAGACATAAAGACACCCTTGAGCTCCTGCAGCAAAAACTTGGCAGCGCCCTCGGTGGCCTTGAGCGCAATATTGCCCGACATGCCATCGGCAACGACGACATCGAAGTTACCTGAGGTGATGTCCGTTCCCTCGCAGTTACCAACAAAGCCGGGAACGGCGGCTTTCATGGCCGGGAAGCAGGCCTTGGTAAAGTTGGAGCCCTTCTCGTCCTCGGTGCCGTTGGCAAGCAGGCCCACGCGGGGATGCTCGATTCCCAGGACGACGCGGGCATAGGCGCTACCCATCTGGGCAAAACGCACCATGTCATCGACCTCGACATCGGGGTTGGCGCCCATATCGCACAGCACCGTCAGACCGCCGGCGCGATTGGGCAGCGCATTGGTCAGACAGGGGCGCACCGGCTGCTTTTTGCCTTCGGCCTGATACCTAAACGGCGTCACGTAGGCGGTGGCAGCGGCGGTCATGGCACCGGTCGAACCGGCAGAGAAGAACGCGTCCGCATTTCCCTTCTTGATGGCGCGGCAAGAAAGCACGATCGACGACTTACGCTTGGTCATCACGGCGCGAATGGGATTGTCATCCATGGCGATAACGTCAGGTGCCTCAAGGGCCTCAACACGTGCATGGGAAGCTGCAAAGGGATTGACGATTTCGGCGGGGCCAGCTGCCAAGACCTCGATATCGGAATCGGCGGCAAGCGCAGCCTCGATACCATCAAGAACAACCTGAGGTTTCTCGTCTCCGCCCACAACGTCTACACAAACGCGAACGTTACTCATATACAAGCTCCTTATATAAAAATGGCCGACTCATTGAGCCGGCCATTGTGGTTCCATTTGGAACGGCATCGCATCCAGAGTATACCGTTACTCGGTAACGATAACCTCGCGGTCCTTGTAGAAACCGCAGCTGGGGCACACGTGGTGCGGAAGCTTGACAGCGCCGCAACGGGGGCACGTGGACTGAGCCGCAGCCGAGATCTTCATGTTGGCGGAACGACGGGTGTGAGTGCGGATACGACCCTGCTTTTGTTTAGGTACGGGCATAGTGACCTTCCTTATGAACTATCCAGTGTGGCGATTACGCGCAAGTAGCGATACTACCACAGTTTTACTCATCGAGCTTGAGATTCTTCAATGCTGCAAATGGATTTTCCGTGGCAGCGGCCCATTCTGCCTCTGCCTGGGTGGCGCAATCGCATTGCTCGACGTTGAGGTTGCAACCGCAAGTGGGGCACAAACCGCGACAATCGGGCTTGCAAAGCACCACAAACGGCGTGTCCATAACGACCGCGTCATTGATGGGCTCGCCCAGATCGACGATGCGGTCCTCACCCAGGAGCTCGTAGCCATCCTCGTAGGCCTCGGGATCCTCGGGCTCCTCAAAGAGGTAGAACTCCTCGATCTCGCCGGCGATATCAAACGAGGCGGGCTCCAGGCAACGGTCGCACTCGCCGGTGGCGTGCGCACGGACCATGCCCGTGAGCAAGACACCGGTACCGGCATTGGTAAAGACAACGTCGTAGTCGATGCCGTCCTGAAGCTGGTACTCCTTCTCGCCCACCGTGTAGGTGGCGACATCGACCTTACCGGTCAGCGGATACGAATCTCCAGGAAACTCGAGCTGCTCGGAAAGATCGACGGTAACGCTCGGGAACTCAGCCATTACCACTGACCATTCTGTTGGGCGGCACCCTCGTTGAGCTGCTGACGGCAACGGGTAACGGTGCCGGTCAGGCTCTTGAGGTTCTCCTCCAGGTGCGTAAAGACCTGCTCTGCGTAGTCCTCGGCAGCATAACGCGTCTCCCGCTCGTACTGCTGGGCACGATCGCGGATGTCGTCAGCCTGCTGCTGCGCAAGGCGGACGATCTCCTGCTCACCGGCAATGGTGAGGGCCTGCTGCTGAGCGTCGGCGATGATGGAATCGGCCTGGGCGGCGGCGGAAGCCATAAGCTCCTCGCGCTCCTTAAGGATACGGCGGGACTTCTGCCACTCCTCAGGATAGCTCATGCGGATCTCGTCGAGGATGTTGAAGAACACGTCGGCGTCGATGACCTTGAACTGAGCGTTCTTGCCGAAAGGCGGCTTGGCTTCCTCGATCAGCCCTTCGAGCTCATCGACCAAGCTGACGATCCTATCGCCAGGAAAATTCTCGCCCGGCATCCGGTCTCCTTTCATAGGTAACATATCATCGTGCTAGTTTACCACATGCCACCAGGCAATAAGAAACGTCACGAAAAGCGATGTTTAAGCGCTTCGACCACGTTGGACGGGACAAACGTCGATACATCGCTGCCGAGCGAGGCGATCTGGCGAACGACCGAGCTCGAGATGTAACCGTACTGCGGAGCACTCATGACAAAGATGGACTCCAGCTCGCTATCCAAGCGATAATTGAGGTCGGCCTGCTGCAGCTCATACTCAAAGTCGGTCATGGCGCGCAGGCCCTTGACCACGGCTCCCGCCCCCTGCTCACGAGCGAAGTCGACCAAGAGGCCGGTAAAGGGCAGGACTTCGACGCCGTCGATATTACCGAGCGCCTCGCGGGCCAGCGCCACGCGCTCATCGAGCATAAACGTGGTACCTACACCGTTTTTACCTTGCGACTCGGCAACAGCGACGATCACGCTGGGAAAGATGCGGCGGGCACGGCGGATCACATCGATATGCCCAAACGTGATGGGATCGAAGGTGCCCGGGACGATCACGCGGTTGATGGTGTCATTCATGGGCGTCCTCCTGAAACGTCGCGGCATCGTTGTTGTCGGTATCGGTGCCGGCGCTATCGCCCTCACCATCGTCATCGCCGACCCAACGAAGCAGGTCGACCGAGGTAATGCCGTAGCGCTTCTCACGTACAGTCTCAAAGCCTACCGGATGCGCGCCCGCATCGGCGGCGGCATGCTCAAACAGGGCAAAAGCGCCAGGTGCAAACAGACCCTGCTGAGCCAGGTTCTGCAGCAGTTCCTCGACCGGCTCGGCACCAAAAGCATAGGGCGGGTCGAGCAGGACCAGATCAAAGGGGCCGCCCGGCACACGACCGCGCGAGGCACTCACCAGCATGTCGCCCGTGACCACACGCCAACGTGAACGGTCACGGCAGAGCGACTCGATATTCTTGGTAATGAGCCGCGCGGCGTTGCGATCGATCTCAAACGTCGTGAGCGAGCGGGCCCCACGAGAGAGCATCTCTAACCCTAAGGCGCCGGAGCCGCCAAAGGCGTCCAGCACACGAACCTCGTCCAGATCGAAGTCGAATGCCGACATGACCATAGATGCGCACGCCTCACGTACGCGATCAGTCGTGGGGCGGGTGACATCGCGACCACGGGGCTCCTCGATCTTACGACCGCGCCATTCGCCGCCGATGATTCTCATCCTCCGCTGACCTCCTTAAATATGTGTCGATATCGCATGGCGACCGCATCGCGCAGGGGGCGCGTCGCCACGGAGTCAAGGGTGCAAGCATACCGCAAGAGCTCGACCGCGTCCAAATGGGCCCACTCGATCAGCTCCTCGTCGGCATCCAGATCGACAAAGCGCAAGGTCACGCCGCCGTGCTGGCGGTACCCCAGGATTTCGCCCTCGTGACGCAGACGCAGGTCCATCTGGGCGAGCGTAAAACCGTCCGAGGTCTTTTCGAGCGACTGCAGGCGGTCTTGTGCCGCCGACGCGCCGCCGTTGCCCTTGGAGTGCGTCATGACCAGGCACGTGCCCGACACGCTGCCACGGCCCACGCGACCGCGCAGCTGGTGCAAGGCAGCCAAACCAAAGCGCTCGCCGTTCTCGATAACCATGACGGTGGCATTGGGCACGTCGACGCCCACCTCGACCACCGTAGTCGAGACGAGCACGTCAATCTCGCCACGCTTGAAGGCATCGATGACCCGATCCTTCTCCCCCGCCGGCATACGGCCGTGAAGGCGCTCGACGGTAAGCCCCGGCAGCGCAAGACGCAGTCGGTCGAGCTCGGTTGCCGTATCGTGAAGCGGCACGGGGACCGTCACGCGGCCCTCGTCGTCGCGGGCAATACCGGGCACGTCTTCCAGCTCATCGGCCGAATCGCTCGGCTCCACGAGCGGACAAATCACGTAGGCCTGCTGACCCTTTTCATGCGCCTCGCGAATGGCGCCATAGGCGAGGTCGCGGCTCGACTCGGTGAGCACGTGTGTGGTCACACCGGCACCCGGAACAGGCCGGTGGCGGATGATGCTCGTATCCAGATCCCCGTAGACCGAAAGCGCCAGCGTACGCGGGATGGGCGTTGCCGTCATAACGAGCAGATCGGCACCGGGGCCCTTCGCGCGCAGGGCGTTGCGCTGGCCCACACCAAAGCGGTGCTGCTCATCGATGACCACGAGCGATAGATGCTTGAACGCAACGTTATCCGAAAGCACCGCGTGGGTGCCAAAGAGCACGTTAAGCTCGCCCGATTCCAGCTGTGCATGGATGCGCTCGCGCTCTGCAGCCGGCGTGGCACCCGTCAGAAGCGCCCAGGACATGCCGGCCTGCGAGAGCAGAGGGCCGGTCTTATCGGCATATTGGCGCGCCAGCACGCCCGTGGGCGCCATAACGCAGGCCTGCGTGCCGCTATCGGCAGCCACAGCGCAGGCGGCAACGGCGGTCTTACCGGTACCGACATCACCCAACAGCAGGCGGTTCATCACGCGCCCGTCATCGCACATATCGCGCAGGATATCCTGGAACGCGGCCTCCTGCTCGTCGCTCAGCGAAAACGGTAGGGCTTGCTTGAGCGCGGCCAGGTGCTCGCCCGCGGTGTGGGCATAGGGCACCACATCGACCAGGCCGCCGTCGTTGCGCAGACGCAACGCCAGCTGCAGGTAGAGGCACTCCTCGTAGGCAAGCCGTGCGCGCGCGATATCGCGCTCGGCCATACTCGATGGAAAATGGATCGAACGCAACGCGCGGGCATTGCTCATGAGCTTCCGCTTTGCGCGCAACGGCGCGGGAATCGGATCGAACGGATTGCCGACGACCTCGAGCGCGCCGCTTACGATGCGGCGCATCCACGCCTGGCTCACGCCATCGCTCACGTAATGGACCGGCAGAATGGTGCCTGCGGCGCGCCCGTCCTCGAGCTTTTCAAAGTGGGGCGAGGCCATCTGCTTAAAACCGTAGGCAAACTCGACCTTGCCCATCACGGCCAGGCGGTCGCCCTGCTTAAGCTGCTGGGCAATCCAGGGCTGGCGGAAAAAGGCGACCTGCAACACGCCCGTCTCGTCCACAAGCGATACCTCGGTCACCTGCATGCGCGGACGCGGCTGCTTTTGGACGATGCGGTCGACCGTGGCGATGATGGTGCACACGGTACCGATGGGCGCCATCTCGATGGACCACGAACGGGTAAAGTCGAGGTATCGATGAGGGATATGGAGAAGGAGGTCCCCCACCGTCCTAATTCCCAGACGGCGAAGGGCCTCCTCACGTTTACCCGAAACATATTTGAGTCGCGCGATATCCTCGTCGAGCGCATTGCTCTGGGCAAAGCGCTCCGAGACGCGCGGCACGGAGCAGAGCTCGGACATGGGCAGATGCCTACTCGATCGAGAAGATCACGGGATAGAGCGGCTGCTCGCCACGATGGGCGTCAATCTCCAAGTCGGGCTGAGCTTCCTCGATGGCGTCGACGATCTCCTGGAAGGCCTCATCGGACAGCTCCTCGCCGGCCAGAATCGTCAGCGCGTCGCCCTCCTCTTCCTCCTGCATGCGGTTGATGCAGTCGAGCGTGACCTGCTTCACGTCGGAGCCGACCACGTCGATGGAGCCGGCGATGATACCCATGACGTCACCGGAGTGAATCGGAGAACCGTCAGAGGCACTGGAGTCGCGCACGGCGCGGGTGACCTCGCCATCGCGGACCTCGCTGATGGCGTCGACCATGGCGGCGACGGCATCCTCGAGCTCGGAATCGGGCAGGACTGCGAACAGCGCGGAGAAGGCCTGCGGGACGGTCTTGGTGGGAACGACGGCGACCTTCTTGTCGGTGCAGGCTGAGGCAGCAGCCTCAGCGGCCATGCGGATGTTGCCGTTGTTGGGCAAGATGATGACCGAGGTCGCGTTGACCTGGTCCACCGCGCCCAGCAGGTCGGCGGTCGAGGGATTCATAGTCTGGCCACCGGAGACGACCACGTCGACGCCAAGGGACTTGAGGATGTCGGCCTCGCCGGAACCGGCGGCAACGGCGACAAAGCCCAGCGCCTTGGCGGGCTCGGCGGCCTTTTCCTGATCCTCGTGGATCTTAGCGGTACGGTCGTGGGCCTCCATCTCCATGTTGTGGATAAAGACCTCATAGATCTGACCGAGCTGCAGCATGTGCTCGAGCACCAGGTTGGGGGTATTGGAGTGCACATGGATCTTGTAGTCGGGATAGGCGCCCACGAGTAGCTCACAGTCGCCCATGGAGCCTAGGAACTTAAGGCACTCGTCCTCGTCAAACGGGGCGTCGGCCTTAAACAGGAACTCGTTGCAGTAGCGGAACTCCGAGCCCTCCCAATCGTCGTTGGCCTCGATCTCAACGCGACCAAGGGCCGCGTCGCGGGCAGAGCCAGCGGAATCAAACGTGGCGGAGAAATCCTCGACAACGGTGCTGCGGCCAAGTGCTGCAGCCACAAAGTTCTCCAGGAAGATGGCAAAGCCAAAGGCGCCGGAGTCGACCACGCCGTTCTCCTTCAGAACGGGCAGCAGGTCGGGCGTGCGGGCGACGGACTGGTACGCCTCGACGACGATGGCATCGAGCGCATCCTCGGCCGAGAACTTCTTCTTCTCGCACTCATCGGCCTTGGTCGAGACATCGCGCAGGACCGTGAGGATCGTGCCCTCGATGGGCTTGCGGACAGCCTGGAAGGCAACCTTGACGGCACGACGGAAGGCGAAGGCAATGTTGGCGGACGTAATAGGCTCGTCGGCAGAGACAAGACCCTCGGCCACGCCGCGCAGAATCTGCGAGGTGATGACTCCGGAGTTACCGCGGGCACCCATCAGGGAGCCGTGGGTGATGGCGCCGGCGATGGCCTCCATATCGGCATCGGCGGGAAGGGCGGAAAGCTCCTTGGTCACCGAGGCGAGCGTGAGCGACATGTTGGTGCCGGTGTCGCCGTCGGGTACGGGGAAGACGTTGAGCTTGTTGATCTCCTCGGCCTTGTCGGAAACGGCAGCCGCAGCGATCGGAAAACAGGTGCGAATGGTCTTTGCAATCATGGGTATTTGAATCTCCGTTTTCGGATGCTAGTTCAGACGGCTCTTGAGCGCGTCGATATGGATGCCGATCTTAAGGCTGGCGGGATCGATCTGGGCGATCTCCTGCAGAGTGAAGGCAACGGAGCTCGAAAGATTGTGGCAGACGGACTTCATGTTGACGCCGTTCTCGAGCACAACGTGAAGATCGACCGTAAGGCCGTTCTCGTCGGCGGAGACAAGCACGCCCTTGCGGAGGCGCTGACCGGCAAGCAGGCGCACGCTCTCGGCGCCCTGGAGCTGCTCAGCCATACCGACAACGCCATAGCACGTCATCGCGGCATAACCGGCAATATCGGCAATAACGTCGTTCGAGACGCTCAGGCTG
>URTD01000078.1 GCA_900550735.1 uncultured Collinsella sp. | reverse complement strand
CCTGTACACGCCCCTGTTTGCCTGCGCCCGCATGGCGGGCTGGGCTGCGCACCGTTTTGAGGAGATCGTTGCGGGTAAGCGCATCATCCGCCCGGCATACCGTCCGGTGATCGATCCGCTGGAGTACAAGCCACTCGCCGATCGATAGGACGCGGACCGTTATAGATCTTGAGCGTGGCCAGGGACCCAAGCCCTTGGCCACGCTTTTTTGCCAGTAGAAAGGGCTGCATCAAATGATTGTGTTTTCCGATATGGACGGAACGCTGCTGACGAGCGATAAGCAGATGAGCGATGCCACCTGGGCAATGCTCGACGAGCTCGCACGTCGTGGCATCGAGTTTGTTCCCTGCACGGGACGTCCACTGTCGGGCATCTTTGAGCCCATTCTCGCCCATCCCGCCGTGCACTACGCGGTCTGTGCCAACGGCGCCAGCGTCTGGCAGCTCGACGAGGATACGCCCACCGACGCCTCGCGCGCCACGTGCATCTTGAGCCGTCCGCTCGACCGTGGCATTGCCCACCGCATCCATCGCATTGCCGCCGGCCACGATGTGACCTTCGATATCTTCGCGGATGGGCAGTGCTTCCTCCCCCGCTCGCTATACGGGCGTCTGGATGAGTTCTGTGGCGGCGACCCCCACATCGCGGCTTCGCTCAAGCGCACACGAACACCGATCGACATGGATATCGACAGCAAGATCGACGAGGTCGAGACGCTCGAACGCATCGCCATGTACTGGCACGACCCGGCTGATCGCGACGCCATCGCGGCGGAGCTCGACACGCTCGGAGGCATTGAGGTCACGCGTTCGTACGCCATGAATATCGAGGTCATGGGCGAGGGCGCCACCAAAGGAACGGCCCTCACGTGGCTATGCGAGCACCTGGGCGAGCTTCCCGCCGACGCCTGGGCGTTCGGCGACAACATCAACGACATCCCCATGCTGCAGGCAGCGGGCCACGGCATGGCCATGATCAACGCCGAGCCCGAGGACCGCGAGGCCGCCGACGCCATCACCGAGTTCGACAACGACCACGACGGCGTCGCCCGCGCCATCATGGCCGCCCTCGCCTAGTCATTGGGGACGTTCTTAAACGACTAGTCGTTGGGGACGTTCTTGAATGACTAGTCGTTGGGGACACTCTTCGCAAAAAGCTGCAAGGACTGTCCCCCACTGTCGGCAGAAAAGGAACGTCCCCATCTGCCGGATTAGGAGAGACTCTCCAGCACGCGACGGAGCTCATGCTGAACGGCGTGGTCGCGGTTGCAGCCTACGACGCGATCGGCCACCGCCTTAAGCGCGGGGCGCGCGTTTTCCATCGCGCAGCCCGTGCCGACAAAGCGAATGATCTCGTAGTCGTTCATCGAGTCGCCAAACGCCATGACCTCGTCGCGTCCAATGCCGTAATGCTCCGCGAGCTGCGCGATACCCGAGGCCTTCGACACACCAGGCTGCATGGCATCGATCCACGCGTTGCCCGAAGGCGCGAAAGAGAACAGGTCGCCCAGCTCGCGCTGCAACACGTAGGCGTTGTCCATCACGTTGCCGTCATCGCAGATAATCGATGCCTTGATGATATTCACATGCGGATCGGGCAGTCCCCAAATGCGTTCGGCGTTGGGCAGATCTTTGTCGATCTCGCGGACAAATTTGTCCTCGTCGTCGAGCAAAAAGGACTTGGTGCGATCAAAGAGCGCCAGATGCATGTTAGGAAACATCTTGACCGTGCGCGCGAGCTTGCGGACGGCGAGATGCGAATATACCTCGCGATCGACCTCGACCCCTTCTGCATAGACCTGCGCACCATTCGCCGCGACAAAGTCCATTTTGTCGACCACGGGCGCAAAGAACTCACATAGGCGGTCGTAACGGCGGCCCGAGGACGCAGTAAAATGCACGCCGTGCTCGCGCAGGGCCTCAATCAGCTCATATGTCTCGGGCGGTACCCGGCTATTCTCATCAAGCAGCGTGCCGTCCATATCGGATGCAATCAGTTTAAACATAGAAAAGCTCCCTTCGGACTTGTTGGAATCGAACGTGTATCCGATTCCAACGTACCCAAAGGGAGCTCAGATAAGACCTTGCGGGCGCAAACGTTACAAGGACCTGGCAAATAGCTCACACATGCCAGAGGCCTCACGGTCGCGGCGCCAGGCGACACGCCACCCCGACGGCTAGTCGTTTAAGAACGTCCCCGACGACTAGTCGACGTAGGTGAAGGTCGTGACGTCGAACATGCCCTCGGGGCGGATGCGGAGCGTCGGGATCACCGGCAGGGGCAGGAAGATGATGCCCATGATGGGGTCGAGCGGCGGCTCGACGCCCATGGCACGCGCCTTGACCATAAAGTCGTCGTGCTGCGCGGCGACATCTTCGGCCGTGCCCTCGCTCATCAGGCCACCGAGCGCCAGCGGAATGCGCGCCACGACCTCGCCGTTGCGCACCAGCACGTGACCGCCCTGGCCCACGGCCTCAACGGCGGCCATCATATCGGCGGCGTTGTCGCCCACGGCGCACACGTTGTGCGAGTCGTGTCCGATCGTCGAGGCGATGGCACCACCCGTGATGGTAAAGCCGCGCACCCAGCCGCGGCCGATATGCTTGCCAACGAGTCCCAGGCCAGCGGGGCCATCGCCGTCGGCGCCCTCGGCCTGCAACGACACGCCGCGGCCATGGCGCTCAATCAGCATAATGCGACGCAGGCCCTCGGCGCTCTCGGGGCGAGCCATACCCGTGATGGCCTTACCCGGCACCACGTCAATCACGGCCTCGCCCGGCTTAAAGGCATAGTCGAATACGTCGAGCGAAAGCTTCGGCAGCTTAACGGAGGCGCGTAGCTCATCGGCAAGGGCCGCGACCTCGGCCATCTCGGGTGCGATCTCGCCCACAAAAGTGCCGTCCTGTGCCACGAGCGCGCCGGCGGCATACACGCGATGCGGAGCCGTGGCAAACGTCAGGTCATTGAGCACCAGCAGGTCGGCACGCTTGCCCGGGGCAATCGCACCGCGGAGCTCGTGCGGGTCGCGGCAGCCGTGATCCAGGCCAAACGCCTCGGCCGTGGAGAGGGACGCCATAGAGATGGCAACCACGGGGTCAATGCCGGCCTCAATCGCCACGCGGCAGGCATTGTCGATCATGCCGGTCGCAAGCGCATCGGAAGGGGCGCGGTCGTCAGTCGCAAAGCAGCAGCGGCGGGCGCGCGCGGGATTCTCCAGCAGCATCGGCGACAGGTTGGCCAGATCATGGCTGCACGTGCCCTCGCGCAGCATCACGTACATGCCGCGAGATAGCTTGTCGAGTGCCTCCTCGGGAATCGTCGACTCGTGGTCGGCGATAATGCCAGCTGCGGCATAGGCGTTGAGGTCCTTGCCGGCAACGAGCGGGGCGTGACCGTCAACCTGTTTGGACGGCGTCTGGTTGGCAGCGTCGATACGAGCGCAGGTCTCGGGATCGGCCATAAAGACGCCCGGCAGGTTCATCATTTCGCCCAGACCAAAGACATCACCCGGATATTCGGCAAAAAACGCCTGCATATCGGCAGCGGTGATGACGGCACCAGCCTGCTCGTCGGGCAGTGCGGGCACGCACGAGGGCATCATGTACTTGATGGAAATAGGAGCGCGACGACCGTCCTCGATCATAAAGCGCAGGCCGTCCAAGCCGGAAACATTGGCGATCTCGTGGCTGTCGGCAATAGCGGTGGTGGTACCGCGCGCCGCCGCCATGCGCGCATACTCGGCAGGGCGGATGTTCGAAGACTCGATATGCAAGTGTCCGTCAATAAAACCGGGGGCAAGATAGCGGCCCTGGCAATCGATGACCTCGGCAGCCTCATACGTACCGGCGGCATCGTCGCGACCATCGTAGAGCACACCAACGATCACGCCATCCTTGACGGCAACGCTACCGGGCGCCACGCGCTGGCCGTACACATCGACAATCTGTGCGTTGGCAAACAGCGTGTCAACGGGCACACGACCCTCGGCGGCCTCGATCACAGATCTCATGACCTCAACGGACATACATACTCCTTTAACCGTAGAAAAAAGCTGCGGAGCGGACAGACCTTCACCACAGCAAACCAATAGCCATTGTATGCCCAAAAGGAGGCCGCCGATAACACCCCTTCCGCTTAACGGCACCGCCAAATGATCCCTTGGGGACGGAGGAAAAAGGTTGCGGTGGAATAGTTCCTACCTGGGCGCCCGTATGGCATTTTTAGGAACTATTTCACCGCAACTCAAAAGGCCGCAGTCGGGAGTTCCGGCTGCGGCCCTATTGCACATGTTAGGTTGACCTACTTGCTAGACCAGCTTGAAGCCCTTGCGCTTGCCTACGGAGAGGGTGTCGCCCAGTTTGAGGGCGCTGGGGTCGATGTTGTAGCTCTTGGGAGCCACGGCCTTGCCGTTAATCTTGACACCACCGCCGTCGATGTCGCGACGGGCCTGGCCGGCGCTCGCCGAAAGACCCAGGTCCTTGAGCAGGCCGGCGAGGTAGATCTGGCCCTCGTCGTTGACAGTCAGCTCAACGTGCTTCTCGGGGAAGTCGGCGAGCTGGCCCTCCTTGAACACGCGATCGAACTCGGCCTGAGCCTCGTCGCCGGCACCGGCGCCGTGGTAGGTGTCGCACAGGTCGCGGCCCAGAGCACGCTTGAGCTCATAGGGATCGGCAGAGCCGTCGGCCAGAGCAGCGTCGATCTTGTCGACCTCGGCCGGGGTGAGCGAACTGGCCAGACGATAGTACTTGCCAATCATCTCGTCGGGGATGGACATGGTCTTGCCGAACATATCCTTGGGAGCGTCGGTCAGGCCGATGTAGTTGCCATAGGACTTGGACATCTTGCGCACGCCATCGGTACCCTCGAGCAGCGGCATGGTGAGCGCGATCTGGGGCTCCATGCCCATCTTCTCCATGAGCTCACGGCCGGCGAGCAGGTTAAAGAGCTGGTCGGTGCCGCCCATCTCCACGTCGGCCTTGATCTGCACGGAGTCGAAAGCCTGCATCACGGGATACAGGAACTCATGCAGGGCGATCGGCGTCTGAGACTGGTAGCGCTTGGTAAAGTCATCGCGCTCAAGAATACGGGCGACGGTGAACTTGGAACACACCTGCAGCAGTCCGGCGAGATCCATCGACAAGATCCAGTCGCCGTTGTGCACGATGGTGGTCTTCTCGGGATCCAGGATCTTCATGGCCTGGCTCACGTAGGTCTCGGCATTGGCCTCGATCTGCTCCTGCGAAAGCTGCGGACGGGTGGAGTTCTTGCCCGAAGGGTCGCCAATCAGCGCGGTACCGTTGCCGATGATAAGGGTGACGTTGTGGCCCAGGTCCTGGAACTGACGCATCTTGCGCAGCGGCACGGCGTGGCCCAAGTGCAGGTCGGGGCTGGTGGGGTCGACGCCAAGCTTGATGTTGAGGGGCTCGCCCTTCTCAAGCTTCTTGCGAAGGTCGGCCTCGGGGACGATCTGTGCGGCGCCCGAGGTGATGATACGCATTTGCTCGTCAACAGACAGCATTGGGTATCCTCCTTTTGCTATAGCACCCTCGCCGAAAACGGCGGTGCTGGAAGTCCATAAACTCTCATATGATAACAAACTGACGCGACGCGGCACCTACGACAGGAAAATCCTCGTCCTGCCGCATGCGTCGATGGCAACTGGTAGACGTGTACCGTCACGCTCGACCAGATAGCGCACCTGCCGACGACGCAAGCAGTCGCGGCAACGGACCTGCCCCGTCGCATCGGTGGCGCAGACGCCCTCGGCGGTCAGCAGGCAGTGCTCGCACACCATAAGCTCGGGACGGTCGGCGTCGACCGGACCCAAGACGCCGGGTTCAGCAGCCAGTTCGGCAATACGCTCCGCATCATTGCCGAGCAACTCCGCCGGCAAGTACACCCGCCCCGCACCGAGTCCGCGCAGCCAGGTAAGCGTGGCCCGATTCGCGCAGAACACCGGCGCCGCCACGTCAAACGTCACGCCCAGCTCGCGAGCGATCACCACCTGTCCCAGGTTGCGGCAGACGACGCGCCCGGCACGCTGCATCAGTGAGCGGGTCCGGTCAGCGTCACCCGTGCGGCACGCCTCGTCAAGCACCACAACGGCGTCGGACAAATCGAGTTCTCCGCGCGGGTCGGCATCCATCAGCTGCCAAGCAAAAACCATGCGAGCGGGAACCGCGCACTCCATCAACTCCGCCGACGCACCGCCATCCACCGCAACGTCCTCAAAGGGCAGCACCTCAACGGCACGCGCAACGGGCGCAATCGCATCCGCCTCGGCCCGCATGCGCTCCAACACCGCCGCCGTCTGATCCAACACGCCGGCGCTGCGAATCAGGTATACCTCGCAGCCCGCGTCCACCTTACGCTTGCAATGCACGACGACGCGCTTCCCCGCTGCGGCATCCACCGGGCAGGGCACCTGCGGCCAGCGCTTGGGCACATCGGGACGCGCGTCGACACCCGGATAGAACCGAATCTCGAGCGTGTCACCCGCCGCCACGGCGGCGTCGAGCTCAACGGTCACCTCTTCGTGGCCCACAGCGACCAAGCGCCCCACGCGCACGCCCTGGTTAATTGCGCGCTCAAAGCTCATCAGCTCGGCACCCGAACGCCCTCGCAGGTACGCATCGGTAAACCCACGATTAAACGACCTTCCCAGCTCGCGTTCAAGCTCTTCCACGACACCGGGGTCCCACGCGCCGTCGCGCAGCATATCGAGCGCCCGGCGCCACACCCGCACCACGTTGAATACGTAATCGGGGTTCTTCATGCGCCCCTCGATCTTGAGCGACGCCACGCCGGCATCTATAAGCTCGGGCAGATGCGCAATACCCAGATAGTCGCGCGGGCACAGCAGGCGATCCCCCTCGACGGCGACAACGCTCTGCCCCGCCTCGTCCACCAGGTCGTACGCCAGACGGCACGGCTGCGTGCAGTCGCCGCGCATCGCCGAGCGCCCACGCCGCAGGGCCGAGAACTCGCACGCCCCCGAATAGCCGATGCAAATCGCACCGTGGCAGAATACCTCGATGGGCACGCCCGTGGCACATAGCGCCGCAATCTCGTCGACCGTCAGCTCGCGTGCCGTCGTCACGCGCTCGCCCCCCAGCTCATCGGCGGCAAGCCGCACGGCGCCTTCGCTATGAACGCCCGCCTGCGTGGACAGGTGAATCTCGACCCCGGGAATCGCCGCGCGCAGCGCGCAGGCCAACCCGGCATCGGCGACAATCAGAGCATCGGCGCCCAACTCCAGTGCATGAGCTCCCAGCGCCACCGCGTCGGATAACTCATCGTCAAACACGAACACGTTGAGCGTCACGTACACACGCACGCCACGGGCATGCGCCACGGCGCTGCCGCGCGCAAACTCGTCATCCGTAAAGCCATGGGCGCTCACACGGGCGTTAAAGCCGCCCAACCCCGCATAGATGGCATCGGCGCCCGCGGCGATGGCCGCAAGCATCTGGTCGAGCCCGCCCGCCGGCGCCAGCAGCTCGGGCAGCGCCGCACCGGCAGCATCCAATCCAGTCTTGTGTTGTCCGCTCGGCCCCATCGTCCGAATCGCCATCGACAAACTCCTTACCAAGGTATGCATTCACTCTGAAAAATGCCGCCTTCCAGCATACACGAGGCCTCGCGCACCCCGTTTGGTTTATCGTGTAATAACTTATGTCCATCCTGCCCCGACGGCACATCCGCCGTCGGGCACGACATACCTGGAGGTCAATATATGGGTCCTCGCCAACGACAGGGACGCAGCCGTTCAAAGACGCATGCCCTGCCCATAATCCTGCTCTCGTTTTTGGGCTTTTTGCTTATCGCGGGCGTGGCATTTGGCATCGGCATGGTCGGCAACGTCAACCGCTGGCTGTCCGATCTGCCCGACTACACCGACGCCAACGCGTATCTGGTGAGCGAGCCCACCGAGATCGTCGACTGCAACGGCAACAAGATCGCGAGCTTCTACACGCAAAACCGTAAGTCCATCACCAAGGACGAGGTCTCCCCCTACGTGCTGCAGGGCACCGTTGACGTCGAGGACGAGCGCTTCTACGAGCACGGTGGTATCGACCTGTGGGGTATCGCGCGTGCTGCGGTGGCAACCCTCGGCGGCGGGCACGAAGGCGCCTCGACTATCACCCAGCAGCTGGTGCGCAACACCATCCTGCAAGAGGAGCAGTTCGACTCGACCATCGAGCGTAAGGTGCGCGAGGCCTACATCGCCGTAAAGATGGAGGATATGTACTCCATTTTGGAGCAGACCAGAGAAAACATTGACGGGCAGATCGAAATTTATGCCAGCCTTTTGAATTATCTTACCTATTCTCCTGAAATCCAGGAGGTGATCTTCAACAAAGATATGGATCGTTATACTGCATATGAACAGTATACGGAAGTTGTGGATCCGCTGTTGACGGTGCCGAAATCCTACCACGAAGCAATTCTGGGGATACATCTTTTTGCAGAAAGCATTCCCGTGCGC
>URTD01000077.1 GCA_900550735.1 uncultured Collinsella sp. | reverse complement strand
CAACCGCGAGACGCTGCTCGAGATCATCGACCACTACCAGGCTGCCGACTATCTGGACCTGCTCGAGGCGCTCCAGGGTGACTTTGGCAACATCGACGTGTGCAGCTACGAATACAAGGGCGAGGTCGTTGGCGTGTTTAGCGAGAAGTCGCTGTATCGCCGCAGCATGGACCTGCTCGACCAGACCGTGGCCGACCAGCTCTTTGACCCCGAGCGCCCGATCCTAACCAAGGCTCACGACGTGCCGCCTTCGCGCTATGCGACCGGCAGCCACGCGTGCAACTCGATCATCTCGGCCGGCTGCATCATCAAGGGCACCGTGCGCAACTCGATCCTGTCGCGCGGCGTTGTGGTCGAGGAAGGCGCTTCGGTGACCAACTCGATCATCAACCAGAGCTGCATCATCAAGAGCGGCGCCCGCGTTGAGAATGCCATCCTGGACAAGAACAACGTGGTTCCCACCAACACCGAGCTTCGCGGCACGCCTGAGAACATCCTGGTGCTGGGCAAGGCCCCGTTAACTCCCGATACCACCATCGTGCATTAACGTAGGCACCGCAACATCGCTCGTAACATGCAGAATAGCCGCCCGGTTTGCGCCAGGCGGCTATTCTCGAATTGCAACATGGGAGACAATATGGCAGATTCCAGCAAAAAGATGCAGATCGTGTTTGCCTCGGCCGAGTGCGCACCGTTTGTAAAGACCGGTGGCCTGGGCGACGTGGCGGGCTCGCTGCCCGCGGCGCTTGTGCGCGCCGGCGCCGAAGTCATCGTGATGGTGCCCAAGTACGCCACCATCAAGGACGAGTACAAGGCGCAGATGGAGCACTTCTCCGACTTTTACGTGAGCCTGGGCTGGCGCAACGAGTACTGCGGGCTCGAAAAGCTCGAGCACGACGGCGTCACGTATATGTTCATCGACAACGAGCGCTACTTTGCGCGCGACTATCCGTACGGCTTCTTTGACGACGGCGAGCGCTTTGCGTTCTTCTCCAAGGCCATCACCGAGAGCCTGCAGCACCTGCCGGCCGGCTTTGAGTGCGACATCCTGCACTGCAACGACTGGCAGACGGCACTGGCGCCCGTGTTCTTGCGCGAGTTCTACCAGGGCCTGCCGCTGTACGACCGCGTTAAAACGGTGTTCTCGATCCACAACGTGGCGTTCCAGGGCCAGTTTAGCGACACCGTAATGGAGGACATCCTGGGTGTGGCGCACATTCCGGCGGCCGCCTCGCAGCTGCGTTGCGACGCCTGCAGCATCAACTACATGCTGGGCGCGCTGCGCTATGCCGATGCCATCACCACGGTGAGCCCCACCTATGCCAACGAGATCCAGACGCCCGAGTTTGGCGAGGGCCTGGACGGCGTGCTGCGAGAGCGCTCCTATGCGCTGCAGGGCATTTTGAACGGCATTGACGTGGCGGGCTTTGACCCGGCGACCGACAAGCGCATTGTCGCAAACTACACGGTCGAGGACCGTTCCGGCAAGGCCGTGTGCAAGGCCAAGCTGCAGGAAGAGCTGGGGCTCGAGGTTCGCGACGACCGTCCGCTCATGGTAATGGTCACCCGCCTGACGCGCCAGAAGGGCATGGACCTGGTCATGTACGCGCTCGACCGCATCCTGTCCGGCGGCGTTCAGGTGGCCGTGCTGGGCACCGGCGACCGCGACTACGAGGACGGCCTGCGCTACTTCCAGGACAAGTACCCAGGCACCATGGCCGCACGCATCGAGTTCGATCCTGCGCTGTCGCAGCGTATGTATGCCGCCGCCGATATGTTCCTGATGCCTTCGAAGTTTGAGCCCTGCGGCCTGTCGCAGATCATCGCCATGCGCTACGGTACCCTGCCGATTGTTCGCGAGACCGGTGGTCTGAAGGACACGGTGATTCCGTATAACGAGTTTACCGGCGAGGGCACGGGCTTCTCGTTTAGTAACTTTAACGGCGACGAGATGGGCGACGCCGTGTTCCGCGCGGCACGCCTGTTCTGGGACAACCGCGATGCCTGGAACCAGCTGGTCACGCAGGCCATGAGCCAGGACTTTAGCTGGACACGCTCGGCCGACAAGTATCTGGACCTGTACTTCTTTATGCATCCGGAAATCGAACGCCCGGCAGCCGTGGTTGAGGCTGCGACTGAGGAGCCTGAGGCTGTTGAGGAACCCAAGGCCGAGGAGAAGCCGGTTGAGGCTGAGCCTGAGGTGAAGGCTGAGGTTGCTCCTGAGGCAGAGGCCGAGGTCAAGCCCGATGCAAAGCCCGCAGTTAAGAAGACCACGACCCGCAAGACGACCGCTAAGAAGGCTACGACGACCAAGGCTGCCACGACAAAAACAACGGCTGCCAAGGCAACGACCACGCGCAAGCGCACGACCGCCGCTGCCAAGATGACCGCCGATGTCGAGGCTGCTCCCGAGGTAAAGGCTGAGGCCGCCGTCGAGGCCAAGCCCGCCGTCAAGGCACCGGCCAAGACCACTGCCAAGAAGACGACCGCGACCGCCAAGAAGGCAACGGCAGCCAAGAAGAACACGACAACGAAGTCGACGAGCACAAAGGCCGCCACGACCAAGGCAGCCGCAAAGCCGGCCGCCAAAGTCGAGGAGACGCCCGCCGAGTCCAAGGCTGAGGCAACCGTCGAGGCCAAGCCGGCCGCCAAGACCACCACGCGCAAGCGCACTGCGACGACGGCCAAAAAGACCACGGCAAAGACCACGACTCCCAAGGCAGAGGCCAAGCCAGAACCCACCAAGGAGACTTCGGTCTCCCCCGCCGCTCCGGCAGAGAAAAAGGCCCCGTCCAAGAAGACGTCCGTCCGTAAGGCCACAGCCACCCGCAAGCGCCGCTAGCCCACAGGCGATCCAAAACCCAATCAAACCTTAAGTAAGGGGCGCTCCAACCGGGCGCCCCTTCTCTGTAGATAGTTGGTAAAACGATTTTCTAGGACAACCGTTCGCCGATGGTAAACGGATGTTGTTTATACAGCCTGTGTACAACAGATATACTTACATCCTGTGCGTAAAGCCCATGGCCAGCATGCCATGATTCTATTGAACTGGACCGTACTATGAGATTGATACACAACAGCCGTCTGCCGCAGTTTCGCACTCCGTTTGGCGCTGTGACCACAGGAACAACCCTTTCGCTCTCCGTGATTCTGGAGGACGCCGATCCCGCGCAGGCAACGCTTACGCTGCGCACCTGGGTCGATGAGATCGGTGAGTCTCGGTATCCCATGACGCACGAGGGCGACGGCATATTCACCGTAGAGCTTGAGTGCACCGAGCCCTGTCTTATCTGGTACAGCTTTATATGCAATATCGAGGGCCAGCCCGAGGTTCGCCTGGGCGCACCGCAGGGCCGCACCGGCGGCGAGGGCGTAACCTACGACTACGCCGAGGTGCCGTCATTCCAGGCCACCGTCTACAAACACCGTGAGAACCGTCCCACCTGGTACGAGCGCGGTATGGTCTACCAGATCTTCCCTGATCGTTATGCCCGCGACGAGCACTGGCGTGAGCGCACGCTGGCCGAGGTCAAAAAACCGCGTAAGGGCATTCAGCGCCGCATGGTCGAGGACTGGAACGAGCCGCCTGTGTACGAGCGCGCCGAGGACGGCTCCATCAAGACCTGGGACTTTTATGGCGGATCGCTCAAGGGTATCCAGGAAGACCTGCCCCGCATCGCCGAGCTGGGCTTTACAGCCATCTACCTCAACCCCATTTTCGAAGCCGCAAGCAACCACCGCTACGACACCGCCGATTACACCAAGATCGATCCGATTCTGGGCACCGAGCAGGACTTTACTGAGCTGTGCGAGGCGGCCGAAAAGCTCGGCATTTCCATCATTCTGGACGGTGTGTTCAACCACACGGGCGACGATTCGATCTACTTCAACCGCTACGGCAACTACCCCGGCGTGGGCGCGTGGCAGAGCGAGGACTCTCCGTGGCGTGATGCGTTTTATTTCCACGAGGACGGCTCGTACGACTGCTGGTGGGGCGTGGGCAATATGCCCGCCATCAATGAGAGCTCCGAGCTGGTGCGAGAGAAACTCCTGGGCAAGGACGGCGTCATTCGTAAATGGCTGCGAGCCGGCGCTCACGGCTGGCGCCTGGATGTAGCCGACGAGCTTTCCGACGACTTCCTGGCCGAGATTAAAAAGGCCGTGCTCGCCGAGAAGCCCGACGCGCTGCTGCTCGGCGAGGTCTGGGAAGATGCCTCCAACAAGATCAGCTACGGCCATCTGCGTCGCTACCTGCAGGGCTCCGAGCTGGACTCTGCTATGGATTACCCCTTCCGCGACATGGTCATCGGCTTTTTGATGGGCTACAAAAACGCCTACCAAGCTGCCGAGGATATCGAGACCCTGCGCGAGAACTACCCGCGCGAGGCATTATCCTGCGCGCTCAATCTGCTGTCGAGCCACGACCGCCCGCGCATTATCTCGGTGCTCGGGGGTGGCCCCGACGAATCGCAGCTGCCCGAGAGCGAGCGCAGCAAATGGCGCCTGGACGAGAACTCCATGGGCCTGGCCAAGAGCCGCTTTTGGCTGGCGACGCTCATGCAGATGACGTTCCCGGGCGTTCCCTCAATCTATTACGGTGACGAGTACGGCTTGGAGGGTCTCACCGATCCGGGCAATCGCCGCACCATGCCGACCAAGGAAAACCTGCACGACTTCGATACGTTTGCGATCGTCAAGAACGCATCTGCTGTGCGCCGCGCACTGCCGTTTATGATCGATGGCGAGATCAAGGCCTTCGCGCTCAATGACGAGGTACTTGCCTACAACCGTACGGGCAAGGATGGCGAGTCCGCGACCGTCATCATCAACCGCAGCCTCCGCAATTCGCACCGCGTGACGATTCCGGCGCTCGACGAATGTGCGAGTGACGTGATCAGCGGTCATGAGTGCGAGATCCACAACGGTACGGTCACGCTCGATCTGTATCCGCTGGGCTCATCGATCATCTATCACCATGCCGAGCAGCGCCTGCAGGAGCCGCTCGATCACGGTGCGGGTGTTGTGTGCCATATCACATCGGTGCCGACAGACGACGGCAAACCCGGTACGATCGGTGCGCCCACGCGTCGCTTTATCGACCATCTAGCCGCCATGGGCATGCGCTACTGGCAGGTTCTCCCCGTCAACCCCACGGACTTCTTCCGCTCCCCTTACGCCGGTCCTTCGGCCTTTGCAGGCAATATCGACCTGCTACCCGAGAGCCACGAGGAGCTGGCCGCCGACTTTGAGACCTGGATGGCCCGCGGCGGCGAAGATGCCGATCCGTTGTACACCGCGTTTAAACATCGCAATGCCGATTGGCTCGAGAAATACTGCGTCTACATGGCCGTTAAGAAGTACTTTGAGGGCGAGTCGCGCCATGATTGGCCGGCAGATGTCGCGCGCTACAACGAGCATCTGATCGACGACAAGCGTTTCCACAACGAGGCCGAGCTTCAGGCGTACATGCAGTACCGCTTTGACCTCGCTTGGTGTGAGCTCATGAACTATGCGCACAAGAAGGGCATCGAGGTTATCGGCGATATTCCTATGTACGTGTCCGACGATTCGGCAGATGCGTGGAGCGAACCCGAGAACTTCTGGCTGTCCGATACCGGCAAGGCGATTGAGATTTCCGGCGCGCCGCCCGACAACTTTGCACCCGAGGGCCAGGTGTGGGGCAACCCGACGTTCCGCTGGGACCACATGAAGCAGAACGGCTATAACTGGTGGATGGATCGCCTGCGCCGCGCGTTTTCGCTCTACGACCGCGTGCGCCTGGATCACTTCCTGGGCTTCCACAGCTACTTTAGTATCCCCGCAGGCAAGGCTTGCGCCGACGGGCGTTGGCTGGCAGGCCCGGGCAAGGACCTGTTCCAGACCGCTTATGACGAGCTGGGTCCGCTCAACTTTATCGCTGAGGACTTGGGCTATCTGACGCCCGGTGTTCGCGCCATGGCTTCGACCTGTGGTTTCCCCGGCATGGATGTGCTGGAGTTTAGCGATTACGACGTTCGTTGCGGTGTGCATCCCACGCCCGGCAAGATTCTGTACACCTCGACGCACGATACGTCGACGCTGGCCGGTTGGTGCACGCGTTCCTTTGCGGGGGGCGACGAACCGAGCGGCATTGCATTGGCAAGCGAACTCATGGGCAACGCCCTGGCCAGCGATGCTCCGCTCGTGATGATGCCGCTGCAGGACATACTGGGGCTGGGCGACGACGCACGTATGAACGTACCGGGCGTGGCCACAGGCAACTGGACCTGGCAGGCTGACGAGGCCGACGTCGCGGCCGCCGAGGGCAAAACTGCGAAGCTCCTGCGCAGCACCTATAGATTCTGGGGCGAAGCGTGATAAAACCCCCGATATAGGGTACAGTTACAGCTGTTTGAATTTTTGCGGGCAGAGCGATCTGCCCGCTTTGTGCTGAAAAGGAAGTATTATGGCGCGCTACGATTACAAGTGCACGAGCTGTGGCAACGTGTTTGAGGTTGAGCACCCCATGTCCGAGACGCCCGAGGTCGTATGCCCCAGCTGCGGCGCCCCGGCATCCAAGACGTTCTCGGCCAGCGGCATTAAGTTCGACGGCAGCGGTTTCTACAACACCGACCAGCGCAGTGGCGGCTCCAGCACCAGCGCCACCAGCGGCTGTTGCGCCAACTGCCCGCACAACCACTAGCGACAAGCGGTCCCTCCACCCAGGTTTCCTTATGAGTTGCGGTGAAATAGTTCCTGAATCGGCCCATCCAACGGCCAAACAGGAACTATTCCACCGCAACTTTTCTATAGATATGATTTCGGGCTGATGCTGTGTATGTAACATTTCAAAACTCTGCCGGATTACGGGGCTGAATTGACAACCTCTATCCATTCCGGTCATTTGCAAATTTCAACAAGCCATCTACCTGCGGTTTTATTTAAGCCATTTTTGCTATGGCCGGACATCACCAATCTGGCCCCGTAATCCGCCCTACTTTTGATAGCAGCAAGTATGAAACGGGGCTATCTTTGCCACTCTTTAACCGCTATTACAAACTCCGCTCGCATGACCATCTGAGTTGCGGTGAAATAAGGACTGTTTGGCGGGCAGAAACCGATATTCAATCCCTATTTCACCGCAACTTAGTCGTTACTTGTGGACCAGGCGGGAGCAGAAGTGGCCGTCGTAGGAGTCGGCGTTTACCGGCACGCTTTGGAAAAGTCCTCGGTCGTTCTGGCGTACGGAAATGAGCTTCTTGGCCTGATCGAACTCGGGGAGTTGCAGAATCTGTGCCTCGGAAAGCGGTGCCACGCTAAAGCCGGCGCCCTCAGGAGAAGCAAGGAAAGCATCCACCACCTGCGTGTTCTCCTCGTCGAAGACCGAGCACGTCGCATAGATGAGCTCGCCGCCGGCAGCCACGCGCGCGGCGGCTTCCTTGAGCATCGACAGCTGCAGTTTGGGCAGCTCAACCGTCACATCCTTTTCGGTCAGACGCCACGGGATCTCGGGATGACGACGCATGGTTCCGGTGCCCGAGCACGGCGCATCGATAAAGACCGTGTCGAATTTAACCGGCTCGCCAAGCATGGCATCAAACGATGTGAGCACCTCATCAAGCTCGCATGCATCGCCCGAAACCGTGCGAACGCCCTGAATACCCGCCTTATGCAGGCGAGCAAGATTCAGGTCACACTTGCGATCATGCAAATCGAGCGCCGTATGCTGACGCTCATACCCCGCACGCTTGGCCTGACACATCATCACATAGGTCTTGGTGCCACGACCGGCACCAATCTCAAGACAGCTACCAGGGCGCGTGGCAGCTGTGGCGATAAGCTGCGCGTTAAGGTCCGAGGCCACCGCGGCAGCACGCTCAAACACACCCGAAGCAACGGTAACTTGGGCATCAACCGGGGCATGGCAGCCCGGGAAGACAGGCGCGACGAGCTGCGAGATATACGGATCGGGCTTGGTCGCAAAGGCGTTCTCATGCAGGGCCAGTGGCGCGGGGGCCAGATTGCCGGCAAAGTTAAGCGCACCCTCTGGAGTGTCGAACGATGCCATAATGCGAGCGCACAGCCAACGCGGCAGTCCCATCAGGCGCGACAGACGAACCAGGCGTCGCTCAGACTCATCTACATCGGACGCCGTGGCAAAGTCCTCAACGTTGTCCGCGACCTTATGCAGCACGGCATTGGCCAAACCGGCGGCAGACTTAGCTCCGCTGCGCACCAGCTCAACGCCCTGACTCACCGCAACGCGACCAGGCGTATGCAGATAGAGCATCTCGAAGGCCGAGATACGAAGCGCCATGCGAACACGCGGCGCAACCTTTTTAGGCTTATCGAGAAACTGATCGAGCAGTTCGTCCAAAATACCCTGCGTCGCGGCCACACCAAGCGCCAAGCGAGCTGCAAAAGCGGAATCGCGCTGGTCAATAGCCTTGGCCGATGCGCGAGAGGACAGCACGTCGCGCGCATACATGCCGCGGCGATCGGCCTCCATCAGCACATCGAGAGCAAGCTTGCGCGCGGGAGACAGCTTGCTCAT
>URTD01000076.1 GCA_900550735.1 uncultured Collinsella sp. | reverse complement strand
AGACCGGCATGGGCGTGGTGGAAGACAAGGTCATCAAGAACCACTACGCCGCAGAGTACATCTACAACGCTTACAAGAACACCAAGACCTGTGGTGTCCTGGAGCGCGACGAGGCTTACGGCATCACCAAGATCGCCGAGCCCATCGGCATCGTGGGCGCCGTCATCCCGACGACCAACCCCACCTCCACCGCGATCTTCAAGACGCTGATCTGCCTGAAGACCCGCAACGCCATCATCATCTCCCCGCACCCGGCTGCCGCCAAGTGCACCATCGCCGCCGCCAAGCTCGTGCTTGACGCCGCCGTCAAGGCCGGCGCCCCCGAGGGCATCATCGGCTGGGTCGATGTCCCCTCCATCGAGCTGACTAACATGGTCATGCGCGACGTCGACATCATCCTCGCCACCGGTGGCCCGGGCATGGTCAAGGCCGCTTACTCCTCGGGCAAGCCCGCCCTGGGCGTTGGCGCCGGTAACACCCCGGTCGTCATCGACGACACCGCCGACGTGCTGCTCGCCGTCAACTCCATCATCCACTCCAAGACCTTCGACAACGGCATGATCTGCGCTTCCGAGCAGTCCGTGACTGTCATCGACAGCATCTATGACCAGGTTAAGGCCGAGTTCCAGAAGCGCGGCTGCTACTTCGTCAAGCAGGGTGCCGAGATGGAGGCCCTGCGTGCCGCCATGTTCAAGAACGGCGCTCTCGATCACCGCATCCCCGGCATGGCCGCTGCCAAGATCGCCGAGCTCGCCGGCATCGAGGTTCCCGCCAAGACCAAGATCCTGATCGCCGAGGTCACCTCAACCGACCCCGCCAAGGAGGAGTTCTCCCACGAGAAGCTCTCCCCGGTCTTGGCCATGTACCACGCCAAGGACTTCCAGGAGGCCGTCGACAAGGCCGAGCACCTGGTGCTCGCCGGTGGCCCGGGCCACACCGCCTCTCTGTACGTGCACCCCGCCCAGGCCGAGAAGATCAGCCTGTTCGAGCACGTTATGAAGGCCTGCCGCATCGTCATCAACACCCCGTCCTCGCACGGTGGCATCGGTGACCTGTACAACTTTGGCATGAAGCCGTCTCTGACCCTGGGCTGCGGCTCCTGGGGCGGCAACTCCGTCTCCGAGAACGTTGGGGTGAAGCACTTGATCAACGTTAAGACTGTGGCCGAGCGCCGTGAGAACATGCTGTGGTTCCGCGCTCCCGAGAAGGTCTACTTCAAGAAGGGTTCCACGCCCGTCGCCCTCGACGAGCTGGGCAACGTCATGGGCAAGAAGCGCGCCTTCATCGTTACCGACCAGTTCCTCTTCAAGAATGGCAACACCCGCGCCATCGAGGCCAAGCTCGACGAGATGGGCATCGCCCACGACTGCTTCTACGACGTCGAGCCCGATCCGTCGCTGCAGTGCGCACGTCGCGGCGCCAAGCAGATGACTCTCTTTGAGCCGGACGTCATTATCGCCGTCGGCGGTGGCTCCGCTATGGACGCCGGCAAGATCATGTGGATGATGTACGAGCACCCCGAGTGCAAGTTTGAGGACATGGCCATGGACTTCATGGACATCCGCAAGCGTATCTTCACCTTCCCCGAGATGGGCAAGAAGGCCTACTTCGTCGCCGTCCCGACCTCCTCGGGTACCGGCTCCGAGTGCACGCCGTTCGCCATCATCACCGACAAGGAGACCGGCATCAAGTGGCCGCTCGCCGACTACGCGCTGCTCCCCAACATGGCTATCGTCGACGCCGACAACTGCATGACCGCCCCGCGCGGCCTGACCGCTGCCTCCGGCATCGACGTCATGACCCACGCCATCGAGTCCTACGTCTCCATCATGGCTTCCGACTACACCAAGGGCCTCTCCGAGCGCGCTGCCAAGCTCGTCTTTGAGAACCTGCCCTCCAGCTTCACGAACGGCGCCAAGGACCCGCACGCCCGCGAGGAGATGCACAACGCCTCCTGCATGGCCGGTATGGCCTTCGCCAACGCCTTCCTGGGCGTGAACCACTCCATGGCTCACAAGCTCGGCGCTTTCCATCACCTGCCCCACGGCATCGCTAACGCTGTCATCCTGACCCGCGTCATGCGCTACAACGCCGCCGAGGCTCCCGTCAAGATGGGTACCTTCTCCCAGTATCCTTACCCCAACGCGCTGCACAACTACGCCGAGATGGCCAAGTACTGCGGCATCGAGGGCAAGGATGACAAGGAGGTCTTCGAGAACTTCATCACGAAGCTCGAAGAGCTCAAGGACTTCATCGGCGTCAAGAAGACCATCGCCGACTACGGTGTTGACGAGCAGTACTTCCTCGACACCCTCGACGAAATGACCGAGCAGGCATTCAACGACCAGTGCACCGGCGCCAACCCGCGCTACCCGCTCATGAGCGAGATCAAGGAGCTCTACCTGGACGCCTACTACGGCCGCGAGCCCCAGGATTACGCCGTCTGCTAGTTTTAGCACGGTTTTTAACGGCGGGGGTGCACGGGTGTTTCACACACCCCCGCCGTCGCTTCTATCGCATCGTTGAAAGGATGCAACCATGCTGCTACCCGATTCCAAGACCGAGCTCGTCCGCCGTGGCAACAAGGTCGTTTACGACCTGGGCGACAAGATTGTCAAGGTCTTTAACGAGACCAAGCCTGTCTCCGACGTGTTCAACGAGGCTTTGAATCTTGCCCGCATCAATGAGTGCGGCATCCGCAGCCCCAAGGCTCTCGAGGTTTCCCAGCTCGAGAACGCCAACGGCTGGGCGCTCGTGACCGAGAAGGTTCCGGGCACCACCCTTGCCGAGAAGATGACTGCCGAGCCCCAGCGCTTTGGTGAGTACCTCGAGATGTTCGTCGACCTCCAGATCGAGATCCACGGCTACACCTCCCCGCTGCTCAACCGTCAGCGCGACAAGTACGCCCGCATGATCGACAGCCTTGATCAGCTCAATGCCACCACGCGCTACAACCTTCAGGAGCGTCTGGACGGCATGACCAAGGAGTTCAAGGTCTGCCACGGCGACTTCAACCCCTCCAACGTCATCGTCGGCGACGACGGCCAGCTCTATGTGTGCGACTGGGCACACGCCACCCAGGGCTCCCCTGCTGCCGACGTTGCCACCACCTACCTGCTCTTTGCCCTCAACAGCAAGGACCAGGCCGAGGCCTACCTGGAGCTCTACTGCGACCGCGCCGACATGCCCATGCAGGTCGTGCGTCAGTGGACGAGCATCGTTGCCGCTTCCGAGCTCGCTCGTAAGCGCAACGTGAACGATGAGTTCCTGAAGAACTGGATCGAAGTCGTCGATTATCAGTAATATCTGAGCGATTTATTTCGCATCGGAGGCACAAGGAAAACCCCGCAGCTCGCATGGGCTGTGGGGTTTTCCTTTTAGATATCGAGGATGCCACAAGATAAAAGGACGGCCCCGCATCTCCCCGATCTGGAGAAATGCGGGGCCGTCCCGTATATCGAACTACAAGCGAAATCGTCGATTAACGGCGTGCTGCCTTCACAAGCTCGGCGACCTTGGCGACGACCTCGTCGATCGCCACATCCTCGCGCTCACCCGTGGCACGGTCCTTGAGCTCAACGGTGCCATTCTTAAGGCCACGCTTACCCAGAACGACCTGATACGGGAAGCCCATAAGATCGTTGTCGGCAAACTTAAAGCCGGGACGCTCGTCGCGGTCGTCGACGACAACCTCGATACCCTCGGCGCACAGGCCATCAACGATCTGCTCGCAGACGATAGCGCACTCCTCCTTCTTGGGATCGAGCGGAATCACCGCGACCTCGTACGGGGCAACGGAGACCGGCCAGACGATGCCGTGCTCGTCGTTGTGCTGCTCCACGACGGCAGCGAGCGAGCGGGACACACCAACGCCGTAGCAACCCATGATGAGCGGCTTCTCCTTACCGTCCTCATCCATAAAGGTGGCACCCATGGCCTCGGAATACTTGGTGCCCAGCTGGAAGACCTGAGAGACCTCGATGCCACGGGCAGCAGAGAGCGGCTTGCCGCAGTGCGGGCAGGGGTCGCCGGCGACAACGGTGACCAGATCAGCCCACTCGTCGACGGTAAAGTCGCGCTCGGGGCAGGCACCGGTAAAGTGATAGTCGACCTCGTTGGCACCGCAGGCCCACTGCTTGGACTCGCGCAGGCTCTCGTCGCAGACCAGACGAATGCCCTCGGGCAGGTTAACCGGTCCGATAAAGCCCTTATGCAGACCGTAGGTCTGGAGCTCCTCATCGGTCATCATGCGATAACCCTTGCCAAAGACATGCTCGGCCTTGCAGTCATTGAGCTCATGATCGCCCGGGACAATGGCCACGACTGGCTTGCCCTCGGCATCGATGAGAGCCAAGGACTTGCGCGTGCCGTTCTCGGGGAAGCCAAAGAACTTTGCAACGGCCTCGATGGTGCCCATGCCCGGAGTCTTGACCTTGGTGAGCGTACCGTCGCCAGGACCCTCGGTCACAACGACCTTGGTGCTTGCGGCCTCATCGTCGGCAGCGAAGCCGCAATCGTCGCAGTAGACGAGCGAAGCCTCGCCGGCGTCGGCCAAAGCCATATACTCGACGGAGGTATCGCCACCGATCTCGCCGGAGTCGGCGACAACGGGCAGGGCCTTGATGTAGCAGCGCTCGCAAATGTTGGCATAGGCCTGCTTCATCTTGTCGTACTCCTCCTGCAGGCTCTCCTGCGTGGCGGAGAAGCTGTAGGCGTCCTTCATGATGAACTCGCGACCGCGCATCAGGCCAAAGCGGGGACGGAACTCGTCACGGAACTTGTCCTGGATGTGGTAGAGGTTGACGGGAAGCTGCTTATAGGAGCGCAGTTCATTGCGCACCAGGGCGGTGACAGTCTCCTCGTGGGTGGGGCCCAGCACGAACTCACGGCCGTGACGGTCATCGAAGCGCACGAGCTCCTTGCCATAGGCATCGATACGGCCGGACTCACGCCACAGCTCGGCATCGACCATGATAGGCATCATGAGCTCCTGGGCACCGGCGGCATCCATCTCGTCGCGCACGATGTTCTCGATCTTGCGGATCGAGCGCCATGCGAGCGGCAGATAGGAATACAGGCCGGCGGCCTCCTTGCGGATCATGCCGGCGCGAAGCAGCAGACGGTGGCTCGCAAGCTCGGCGTCCGCCGGATCCTCTTTGAGCGTCGGCGCGTAAAGCTTAGACATATACATTGCTCGAGTCATTTACTTCTCCTCAATAAGCTTGTCGACCTCGGCCATGAGCGCGTCGACAATTTGATCCTCAGCTACTTTACCAATGATCTGGCCATGCGAAAAGAGCAGGCCCTGACCTCGTCCACAGGCCACGCCCAAGTCGGCGTCGGAAGCCTCGCCGGGGCCATTAACGGCACATCCCATCACGGCGATGGAAAGCGGCGCGGAATAGTTCTTCAGTCGCTCGGTAACCTCCTCGGCGATGGGAATGAGGTTGACCTGGCAACGAGCGCACGTGGGACACGAGACAATCTCGGGACCACGGCGACGCAGGCCCAGCGACTGCAAAATTCCCCAGGCAACCGGCGGCTCCTCAACCGGATCGGCTGTGAGCGACACACGCATGGTGTCGCCAATGCCTTCGGAAAGCAAGATACCCAAGCCTACAGAGCTCTTGATGGTGCCCTGGAGCTTGGTCCCCGCCTCCGTCACGCCCAGGTGAAGCGGAACGTGGGGAATCTCACGCGACAGGGCTCGATAGGTATCAAGCGTCGTTTGCACGCTATGGGCCTTGGCCGAAAGCACAATGTTCGTAAAACCGCGGTCCTCAAAGTGCTTGACGAAACGCTCGCTCGACATCACGAGCTTCTCGGGCTGCGTAAGCTCGTCGCGCTCAGCGATATCCTGCTCGAGTGAGCCGGCGTTGACACCGATGCGAATCGCACAGCCCGCAGCGCCGGCGGCGTCGATGACGGCATCGACCTTAGCCCAATCGCCGATATTGCCGGGATTGATGCGAAGCTTGGCGGCACCAGCCTCGACGGCGCCGATGGCGAGCTTATGGTTAAAGTGAATATCGGCGACGATCGGCACCGGAGACTCGGCACAGATGGTGCGGAAACCCTCAAGCGCGGCCTCGGTGGGCACGCTCACGCGCACGATATCGCAGCCAGCCTGCGCCAACGCGCACACTTGCGCAAGCGTTGCCTGGGCGTCAGCGGTATCGGTGCAGGTCATGGATTGGACCACCACCGGCGCGCCGCCACCGATCTGCACACCGCCCACATGCACGGGGCGCGTCAACTCGCGCGGCAAAGGATGGGTTAAAGACAATCCAAACACTCCCCTACAAAATAAATCGAAGGACGTCGGAACGAAGCATATAGACAAATAGCAGTGCAAAGAGCGCGATGCCAACATAGCTCACAATCGTCTGCACCTTGAGTGGCAGCTCGCGACCCGCAAACTTTTGAATGATCTCGATGACCAGCTTGCCGCCATCGAGTGGTGGGATGGGCAACAGGTTCATAAAGCCAAGCGAGAACGAAATGAGGGCGGCAAACGAAAGGAACGTGGCAGGGCCGGCAGCAGCAGCCTGTGAGGACATAACGCTAATGCCCACGATCGAAGAAGACTGATCGAGAATCTCCATCGTATGCTGCGGCTGGAGCAGGCGCATCACGCCCTCCGCTGTCCGCACGACATAGGAGAACGACAGGCGAGCCGACGTGATGGGGTCTAAACGGACCACCTGCGTAGAGGCATACACACCTAGGCGCTCGTCCTCTTTGAGCGCAACCGAGGTCGAATGCTGCTTGCCGTCGCGCTCATACTCAATGGCGATATCGTCCTTACCGGCGGCCTTGCCGATGGCATCGTAAACGTCCATCCAGGTAGCGCACGATACTCCGTCAACCGAAAGGATCGCGTCGCCGCCCTCGATACCCGCCTTGGCGGCAATAGACCCCTCGTCAACCTGACCGATCACGTTGGTATCCATCGGCACGGTGACACCCGCAATAGAGTAGATGCTCATAAGCAGCAAAAAGCCCGTCAGGATATTGACGAGAATGCCCGCGAGCAGCATAAAGGCGCGCTTGAGAAAACCATGGCCCAGATAGGTATGCGAACGCTCTTGCGCAAGGAACTCGGCTTCGCCGCACGGCAGCTCCCACACATCGCCCTCGGCAGTCGCATGCTCTCGATCGAACCGGCGGCCGTCAAAGGTGGTGTAACCCGCCGCGTCTCGCGGCAGCGTCTGATACCTGGTGGGATAGTAGCTCGGCGAGGGCTTCTCCCCTTCCTCATACCAAGGCGCGATAGAGCCCCAACCCAAGAGCAAGGCGCATGCCTCGAGCACAACCTCCTCGGATAGCTCGAGCTCGACAGCAAGGTCGGCCACGGTCACGCGACCATGACGATAGATAGCCGCGAGCACGCGATCGGCACACGAGACGTCGGTCGGATCCATACCGCAGATGGCAGCGTAGCCACCCAGCAGCAGCGGGGTCACGCCAAACTTGGTTCCAATGCGACGTGACGTGTAATGGATGTCAAAGCGGCACGGCAAGCCCAAAAAGAACTCGGTCACACGGACGCCGCAGGCACGCGCCGCCAAAAAGTGGCCGCCCTCGTGCAAAAACACGAGGACGGAAAGCATCAGCAGGCCCCAAAAGACCGATGAGAGAACGCTCAGAACAGTATCCATAAAACGAAAAAGCAATCCTTATGGGTTAGGAACGGGTTGCGGCGAGCACCTGCGCAGCTTTTTCACGCGCCCACGCATCGATGTCGCGAAGCTGCTCAAACGAATCGACCGCCTGCATATCGTGGGCATCCATGCAGGATTCCACAATGCGATCGATATCGGTAAAGCTGCAGCCATCGTGCAGGAAGGCATCGACGGCGACCTCGTTGGCGGCATTGAGCACGCACGGCATGGTGCCACCCGTCTTGCCGGCACGTTCGGCCAGTGCCAGACAGCGGAAGGTATCCATGTCGGCAGCATCAAACGTGAGCTGCCCCAGCTCGCGGAAATCGATACGAGGCGCCGGGGTATCCCAACGCTCGGGATACGAGAACGCGAACTGGATGGGAATACGCATGTCGGAAGCACCGAGATGCGCCATCACGGAGCCGTCGGCAAACTCGACCATAGAGTGAATCTTGGACTGACGCTGCACGAGCACGTTAATGAAATCGAGGTCGCAGTTAAAAAGATGCATGGCCTCAATGCGCTCTAGGCCCTTGTTCATGAGGGTGGCGGAGTCGATGGTGATCTTGGCACCCATGGCCCACGTGGGATGTGCGAGGGCATCGGCACGCGTCACGCGATTGAGCTCGTCGCGCGTGCGGCCAAAGAACGGACCGCCCGAGCAGGTAAGCCAAATACAATGAGCCTCGCGCGGGTCCTCCCCCAGATAGCACTGGTAGATGGCGGAGTGCTCAGAGTCGACTGGAATAAGCTGGCCCGGTTGTGCCAACGGCATAAGCAAGTCGCCACCGACGACGAGGGACTCCTTGTTGGCAAGGGCAAGGCGCTTATTAGAGGTCAAGGCCGCATGGCTCGCCTCGAGACCGGCGGCGCCCACAATAGCAACGAGCACGCAGTCGACATCGTCGACGTCGATGCCGCGCGAGGCGACGTCCGTCGCGATCAGGATCGGCAGGTTC
>URTD01000075.1 GCA_900550735.1 uncultured Collinsella sp. | reverse complement strand
GGTCGCCCCCGGCTATGTGGACGTGTTCCCCGCGCCCAAGACCATCGACGGCATCAAGCTGCGCCTGGCCCGCGTACGCGCCATCTGCGGTGCTGACATCGAGCCCGACTTTATCGAGCGCTCACTCACCCGCCTGGGCTGCACCGTCGAGCGCGACGGCGAGGACTTTATGGTCACGCCGCCGAGCTTCCGTCCCGACCTGCCGCGCGAGATCGACCTGATCGAGGAGGTCCTGCGCCTGTGGGGCATGGGCCGCGTGA
This sequence comes from uncultured Collinsella sp., assembly GCA_900550735.1. Taxonomy (GTDB): domain Bacteria; phylum Actinomycetota; class Coriobacteriia; order Coriobacteriales; family Coriobacteriaceae; genus Collinsella. The sequence continues at coordinate 8,484 of URTD01000075.1, read as the reverse complement.
CGGCGACCATCCCGGCTGCCAGGAACCATATCGGCGGCCTGACCCGCGAGCAGAAGCTCACCCGCAAGGTTGGCGAGATCCTGCGCGCCTGCGGCCTCAACGAGACCACGACCTTTGGCTTCGCCGCCCCGGGCGACCTGGAGAAGATCGGCATGTCCACCGAAGGCCGCGGCTGCCCCGTGGTGCTCATGAACCCGCTGGTGGCCGAGCAGACCGAGATGCGCCGCTCGTTGCTGCCGGGTCTGCTGCAGTCTGTGGCCTACAACGAGGCCCACGGCACGCCCAACGTGCATCTGTACGAGGTCGGCAGCTTGTTCCACGGTCGCGAGAACGCCAGCCTGCCCAAGGAGACCAAGTCCGTAGCGGGCGTGCTGTCGGGCCAGTGGAGCGAGCAGTCCTGGAACATGAAGTACCGTAAGCTGCGTTTCTTCTTTGGCAAGGGCATTGTCGAGGAGCTGCTTGCCCAGCTGCGCGTCGAGAAGGTTCGCTTCCGTCCCGTCGAGGGCGAGGGCTATGCCTTCCTGCAGCCGGGTCGTGCTGCCGAGGTGCTCTCGGGCGGTACCGTGCTGGGCTGGGTTGGCGAGATTCACCCCGAGGCGCGCGAGGCTATGGGCATTGACGAGGTCGTCGTTGCCTTTGAGCTCGACTTGGACAAGCTGATCAAGGGCGCCCGCAACCAGGAGAACTACCGTGAGTTCTCGCAGTACCCGGCCGTTGAGCACGACCTTGCTATCGTGGTCGACAACACTGTGACCTGCGAGGATCTTGAGCGTCGTATTACGAGTGCCGGCGGCAAGCTGCTCGAGGGCGTGCGCCTGTTCGATGTCTACCGCGATCCCATCCGCATCGGAGCGGGCAAGAAGTCCATGGCCTTTGCGCTTACGTATCGCTCCGACGACCACACGCTCACCAGCGAAGAGGTCGAAAAGGCGCACCAGAAGATCGTCACCAAGGTGTGCAAGGGCGTAAACGGCGAGGTCCGCGGCTAGGTCCTGCGCTGGGGTATGGGTTAGCGGTGGCTGCTGCCGAATCCTACATGACCGCTATGCCCGGTATAAGGCACCGTTGAGCCTGCATATATGACACGCGCATTACATAACGGCGTGCTGCTTTGTCGGCAGTGCGCCGTTTTGCTATGATAGCCCGCGTCGTGTTACGAATCTGACATTACGTAACACTGGAAAGGTGATTCAAACGGCGTTGCAATTCCGTGCGCCGATAACCGGGAGGCGTGCATGCATATTCCAGATAATTATCTGTCCCCGCAGACCGATGCCGTCATGGCAGTGGCGATGGTGCCCGTTTGGGTTCACTGCATCAAGAAAGTGCGCGCCACGCTCGATCGCGAGCACATGGCTTTCCTGGGCATCTGCGCCGCGTTCTCCTTCCTGCTTATGATGTTCAATGTGCCGCTGCCCGGCGGCACCACAGGTCACGCCGTCGGCGGCGCGCTCATTGCGCTGCTGCTAGGCCCCGAGGCCGCGGCTATCGCTGTCTCGGTTGCGCTGGCACTGCAGGCGCTGCTGTTTGGCGACGGCGGCGTTCTGTCGTTTGGCGCCAACTGCTTTAACATGGCCTTTGTGCTGCCGTTTGTCGCTGCTATCGTGTTCCGTGCGCTCAACAGCCGCCTGCACGACAAGAGCTGGGGCACCTCGGTTTCTGCCGTCGTGAGCGGTTGGGTCGGCCTGTGCCTGGCAGCCCTGTGCGCGGCAATCGAGTTTGGTATTCAACCGATGCTCTTCACCAACGCTTCGGGCGCTCCGCTGTACTGCCCCTTCCCGCTGTCCGTGGCTATTCCGGCCATGTTGATCCCGCATATGCTGGTTGCCGGCGTGGTCGAGGGCGTGGCGACTGCCGCGATCTACGGCTTTATCAAGAAGACGGCGCCGAGCGTTATCGTCGGGCCCGAGGCCGTCGATGGCCAGCTTACTGCCGAGGGCGCTGCTGCCAAGAAGACCTCGCTGGTCCCCACGCTCATCTTGGTTGCCGTGCTTGTCGTGGCTACGCCGCTCGGCTTGCTTGCCACAGGTGACGCATGGGGCGAGTGGGACGCCGAGGGCGCCGCGACCGCCGTTCAGGAGGTTGGTGACGACAGCCTGCAAGCTTCGGTCGGCCTTGATACCCCGACCTTTGCCGACGCTCTGCCTACGGGTGATTACCTGCAGGCCTATTCCGAGGAGCAGGGTCTTGGCTTTGCCGGTCAGGCTGCCATGTATATCCTGTCCGGCGTGATTGGCGTGGCGGTGCTCACCATCGCATTCCGTCTGATCTCGCTGACGGTTAAGGAAAGCGGTGCTCATGGCAATAGCCGAGCTGCCTAGCTGGCTTGCGGTCGAGCAGCGTTACGAGCCCGTGGGGGCTCGGCATCGTGTGATGCAAAAGAACGTCCTGCACCTGGCGAGCCTGCTTGAGCGGGTTCGCCTGGGTGGGGGCGCGCACGAGGGCGGGTCGATGGTCGACCGCGCCCTTTCTTGCGTTTCGGCTCCGGTGCGCCTGGTGGGGATGTTCGTCTGCGTTCTATGCGTGTGTCTGACGCAGAGCCCGCTGTACCTCATGTTGATGGCGGCTATCGCGCTGGTGCTGGTCGCGGTGCGCCCCGCACGCGGGCTGCGTGCGACCATTGTACCGGCGCTCGGCGCCACGGGGCTCGCAGTGGTTCTGGCGCTGCCTGCCCTGCTGCTGGGCGCTTCCGCTACGGGCGCCATGCTCAAAATTGCGCTTAAGACGTTCATTAACGTGTCGCTCGTGCTGGGCGTTTCGTGGACGCTTACCTGGAGCCGCATGTCGGCGGCGCTCAAGACGCTACATCTGCCCGACGAGGTCATCTTTACGTTTGATATGGCGCTCAAGCACATCGAGGTGCTGGGTCGCACGGCGCACAATCTGTGCGAATCGGTCATGCTGCGCAGCGTTGGCCGTGCGCCTGAGGGATTTTCGCGTACCGATTCGATCGCGGGTATCATGGGCATGACCTTTATCAAGGCGATGGAATGCAGCCGCGCGATGGACGAGGCTATGCTTTGCCGCGGCTTTGCCGGTGCGTATCCGGCTCCCGCGCGCGCCGGGTTTGGCTGGCGCGATGCCGTTTACGCAGCCGTTGTGGTTCTGCTCGCCGTGTTGTGCGCGGTGCTGTAGCGCGGGCGGTCGAGCCGTCGATGTGGATAGGGAAGGGCGACGTTTTGGCAAACGATACAAATGGCGCGATGTGCGCGAGCGGTGCTGCCGGCGCCGAGACCACGCCGCTCATCGAGTTTCGCGACGTGGTGTTTTCCTATGCGGGTCATACGGTGGTCGACGGCGTTTCGCTGCAGGTGGATCGTGGTGAACTCGTTGCTCTGCTTGGTCCTAACGGTTGTGGCAAGACGACGATCATGCGCCTTATCAACGGCCTTGAGCTCGCGGACGCAGGGGCATACCTGTTTGACGGGCACGTGATCGATGCGGCGTTTCTAAAGGATTCCGCGGCCGCTCAGCGTTTTCATCAGCGCGTAGGTTTTGTGTTCCAGAATGCCGATGCTCAGCTGTTCTGCGCTACGGTGGGCGAGGAAGTTGCTTTTGGTCCCGCGCAGATGGGGCTGCCGGCAGACGAGCTCGAGCGCCGCGTGCGCGATGCCATGGGGCTGTTTCAGGTTGTCGACCTTGCCGATGCCTCTCCCTATCAGCTCTCGGGCGGGCAAAAGAAACGCGTTGCGCTGGCTGCGGTGGTGTCGATGAACCCGGATATCTTGGTCCTCGACGAGCCTACCAATGGACTCGACGAGGATTCATGCGACATCGTGGTCAACTTCTTGCTGGCCTACGTCGCGGCGGGTAAGACGGTCTTGATGAGCACGCATCACCAGGATTTGGTGCGACGCCTGGGTGCCCGTGCAATCTATATCGATCGATATCACCATGTGGTCGAGGCACCTTCGCCGTCGTATGGAACCGAAAGCGGTGCTACGGACTAGTTGCTGCGTAGAGCGTGCGTAGCCGCCCGCGCGGCTTTGCCGTGATGGTATAGTTATCCAGGTTTTTATGGGGGTGGCTATGCCAAGCTGGAACATTCATATCGCTCAGACGGAGCGTTTGCTGGAGCGCACCGGTGCGCTTGCCAATAGCGTGCGCGACCGCAATGCCTTTTTGTTTGGCTGCGTGGTTCCGGATATCTTCGTGGGCTATATGGTCCCTGGCATCGCCGATCCCATTCCGTACCGCATTACGCACTTTGCCAAGCCTGAGCCCATCCCTAAGCCTCGTGAGCATGAGTTCTGGGATACCTATGTGGCACCGTTGCTTAAAAGTTCGCCCATCGGTGCGCCGGCCGCGGCGACCTCGATTATCGAGGAACGCGAGCGGCTGAACCGCGTGCACTATCCCCAGCGCTACAAGGATGCCGAGCCGGTTGCCGGTCCCGGCGCCTGTGAGTTCTCGCTTGCGTCCGAAGATGTGGCACAGTCGTTGCTCGATTTGACACTTGGTGTCTGGTCGCATCTGGTGGCCGATACCGTATGGAATACGCGCGTGAATCAGTACCTGGAGGCGCACGGCGGCAAGCCGTGCGAGGAGTTCCGCATTAAAAAGCAAGGCGACTTTGACTGGTTTGGCAAGACGCTGGGCATTGTTTCCATCCCGCGTGCGACCGATCGCCTGTATACCGCTGCGACGCGTTTTGGGCAGTATCCCATCCATAAAGAATATGTGCTCAAGACCATCGGCGTCATGCACGAGATTGTACGCGAAAACCCCGGTGAGCCCGACCATCCGCCATACCGCCTGCTAACCGAGGAGTTTTTCGACGCAACGTTTACCGAGGTCATCGAGCTGACCGAGGCGGGATTTGCGACTCGCGTTGCTGCTTCTGGCGTTCCCGCAGTCCCCCTGATTGCTAGCTGCTAGCCGGCCGGCTTAACGGTGAACAGTTCATCCCAATTGACCAACAGCTCCCGTCGCAGGGCATCTTCGGTGGTACGCTCGGCATCGGAAAGGTTCGCGACTGATCACAAATCGATGAAGCGGCATATGAAGTAGGTCCTAAAAAAGGGCCCGGAAGGCAAAGCCTTCCGGGCCCTTTGCAATGCAAGTGTGCTTGCAAGTGCGATTTAGCGCACCTGAGCGACGTAAGCGACGTTGGTCGAGGAGACCTTGTCCTCGAGCTGGACGCTCATGCGGGGATCGCCGGCGGTGGCGACGGTCAGATCGCCGGCCTCGACGTAGCCGAGCTCCTTAGCGGTCTCGATCGCCTTGACGATCGTGCCGTTGACGGTGCCCTGGGTAATCTCGGCCTGGTGCGGGATAACGCCCCAGTACATAATCATTTGCTGGACGGCCCACTCGTGGCGGGAGAACGCGCAGATCGGCATGTTGGGACGGAAGTGCGAGATCAGGCGAGCGGTACGACCGGTGGTCGTCGGCACGGTGATGCACTTGGCGCCAACGGGGGTAGCCATGTTCACAGCGGACATACCCACAACGTTGTTGACGACGCGGGTGCCGTGAGCATCGGCCGGAACCTCGAGCGGAGCGTGAGCCGGGAGGTACTTCTCGGTCTCGAGAGCAATGCTGGCCTGCATCTTGACGGCCTCGACCGGGTACTTACCGGCAGCGGACTCGCCGGACAGCATAACGGCGTCGGTGCCGTCGTAAATGGCGTTAGCAACGTCGGCAACCTCGGCGCGCGTCGGGCGCGGGTTCTGCTGCATGGAGTCGAGCATCTGCGTAGCGGTGATAACGGGCTTGTAGGCCGCGTTGCACTTGGCGATGATCTCCTTCTGGATGTGCGGAACGAGCTCGGGCTTGATCTCGATGCCCAGGTCGCCACGGGCGACCATGATGCCGTCGGAAGCCTCGAGGATCTCGTCGAAGTTCTCGACGCCCAGGGCGCACTCGATCTTCGGGAAGATCGTCACGTGCTCGCCACCGTTCTCGCGGCAAAGCTCGCGGATGCCGCGGACGGACTCGCCGTCACGGATGAAGGAAGCGGCGATGTAGTCGATGTTCTCGGTCAGGCCAAAGAGGATGTCCTGACGATCGCGCTCGGTGATGGCGGGCAACGAGATGTTGACGTTGGGCATGTTGACGCCCTTGCGCTCGCCGATCAGGCCGTCGTTCTTGACGACGCAGGTCATGTCCTGACCGTCGACGGACTCGACCTCGAGGGCAACCAGGCCGTCGTCGATCAGGATAAGGGAGCCCTTCTCGACCTCGGAGGGCAGAGCCAGGTAGTCGAGGGAGATGTGCTCAGAGGTGCCGTGGAAATCCTCGGACGTGGGCTGAGCGGTGACGACGATCTTATCGCCGGTCTTGACGGCAACCTTCTTGCCATCGACCAGAAGGCCGGTGCGGACCTCGGGGCCCTTGGTGTCGAGCAGGATGCCGACGGGCAGACCGAGCTCCTTGGAAATACGACGGACGCGCTCGATGCGACCGTGGTGCTCGTCGTAGGATCCGTGCGAGAAGTTAAAACGGGCGACGTTCATGCCCGCCTTGATCATCTCGCGGATGGTCTCGTCGCTATCGCAGGCGGGACCCATGGTGCATACAATCTTGGTGCGCTTGTACATTCAGACCTCCATCTGACATCGTCTTGCGCTGATAGATAAACCATAAGAAATAAAACTGAGATGATTATAACGAAATGGCGACCGAATACCCCAAAAAATCGACCGTATGCCGAATTAGAAGTTCATTTTTTGCGGAAAAACGGTATATGCAAAAACTTTACCAACCGTTCTGACCGCTGCTATCTGGGCGATATTTCAGTTTGACGATGTGCCGAAGAAAAAACGTTTTATCAATATTGAGCATCACACGGTCTGCATCGTTGCACTCGAGCCGTGTTTCCAATTGGAATGTTTTGGCTAGACGCGCTGCTTTGGGGTACCATAGCTCCACTATCAACTGCCGCTCAGCACGGCAGCCTTGATGAGCCCTTGCCCTTCTCCTGGGAATTATGATCGGGCATCAATCTGCTGAGTGGCCCGAATCCCAGGAGGGGACTCTATATGCAAAAGGAATACCTGTCCGCCGCGGCGGAGGTGCTCAGCGACCAGGGCGTCGATGAGAACCTCGGCCTGAGCAACGACGAGGCGTCGTCGCGCCTCGCCAAGACAGGCCCTAACAAGCTCGAGGAAGCCGAGAAAACGCCGCTGTGGAAGCGTTTCTTTGAGCAGATGGCCGACCCCATGGTCATCATGTTGATCGTTGCCGCCGTCATCAGCGCGCTCACGGGTATGGTCAAGGGCGAGCCCGACTTTGCCGACGTCGCCATCATCATGTTCGTCGTTATCGTCAACTCGGTACTGGGCGTGGTCCAGGAAGCCAAGAGCGAAGAGGCCCTCGAGGCCCTGCAGGAGATGAGCGCGGCGCAGTCCAAGGTGCTGCGCGACGGCAAGCTCGTGCACCTGCCGAGCGCCGAGCTCGTGCCCGGCGATGTGATCATGCTCGAGGCGGGCGACTCCGTCCCGGCCGACTGCCGTGTGCTCGAGAGCGCCACGATGAAGATCGAGGAGGCCGCCCTTACCGGCGAGTCCGTGCCCGTCGAGAAGCATGCCAACGTCATTGAGCTCGCCGCCGGCACCGACGACGTGCCGCTCGGCGACCGCAAGAACATGTGCTACATGGGTTCCACCGTGGTATACGGCCGCGGTCGCGCCGTCGTGGTCGGCACCGGTATGAACACCGAGATGGGCAAGATCGCCGGCGCCCTGGCCGAGGCCAAGGAAGAGCTCACGCCGCTGCAGGTGAAGCTCGCCGAGCTCAGCCGCATCCTTACCATCATGGTTATCGTCATCTGCGTCGTCATCTTTGGCGTCGACATCATCCGCCACGGCGTGGGCAACGTTCTCACCGATCCGACCGCGCTGCTCGACACCTTTATGGTCGCTGTCTCGCTTGCCGTCGCCGCCATCCCCGAGGGCCTGGTTGCCGTCGTGACCATCGTGCTGTCGCTCGGCGTGACCAAGATGGCCAAGCGTCAGGCGATTATCCGCAAGCTCTCTGCCGTCGAGACCCTTGGCTGCACGCAGACCATCTGCTCCGACAAGACCGGTACCCTCACCCAGAACAAGATGACCGTCGTCAAGCACGAGCTCGCTGCGCCTAAGGAGAAGTTCCTGGCCGGCATGGCTCTGTGCTCCGACGCCCAGTGGGACGAGGAGCTGGGCGAGGCCGTGGGTGAGCCGACCGAGTGTGCGCTCGTCAACGATGCCGGCAAGGCGGGGCTCACTGGCCTGACTGCCGAGCATCCGCGCGTGGGCGAGGCCCCGTTTGACTCGGGCCGCAAGATGATGTCCGTGGTCGTCGAGACCCTGGACGGCGAGTATGAGCAGTACACCAAGGGCGCGCCCGACGTGGTGATCGGCCTGTGCACCCATATCTACGAGGGCGACAAGGTCGTTCCGCTGACCGAGGAGCGTCGCGCCGAGCTCGTGGCCGCCAACAAGGCCATGGCCGACGAGGCCCTGCGCGTGCTGGCGCTGGCAAGCCGCACCTCCACCGAGGTCC
>URTD01000074.1 GCA_900550735.1 uncultured Collinsella sp. | reverse complement strand
CATTCAGGCGAAGACCGTTGCAGGAAATGAGCAAATGGAGCCCGCGACCGGACTTGAACCGGTGACCTCTTCGTTACCAACGAAGTGCTCTACCGACTGAGCTATACAGGCACTTGACGGGTGGGAGCTATAGGATTCGAACCTATGTAGGCAGAGCCAACGGGTTTACAGCCCGTCCCCATTAACCACTCGGGCAAACTCCCAATCGTTCAAGTATCCGCTGGTTCTTTGGTCTTTTGGACCGCCGCCCCCGCGAACGAAAAAGATAATACGATGCAACCTTGGGGGCTGTCAACGAAAACCTCTAGATACACGGCTCCGGGCGTATCCATATAGCTTTGACCTGCGGTTTTGTCGAGTTTAGATATGAAGGACGGTGGATTTGGATGCGCTGACGACATTTCCCAAGGGAACACTTTGTCACGATGGAGTACGCCTACAGCATCGAACTTCGATAACGACCCTCTCGCACTATTACATAGATCGCGATCGGGCTTCCCTGGCTCGAACGAGCGTGGATAATCTCCTGCTTATGGGCTGTCCCCAAAGCTAAAGTGGCAGATTATCCACGCTCGTTCGTCCGAATATCCTCGCTCGATGAGGACGATCGACCCCACCCCGGCTTCCGTCTCGATCTGTAACAGTAAGAGGATTATTCCTCCCCTATCTGTTACAGATCGAGATGTTTCCCTGGCGGTCTCCCGTTTATCTAAATCTGTAACAACAAGAACGGTTTTCCGCCCCTTCGTGTTACAGATCGAGACATTCCCCGCCCAACCCGTCTTAACATCTCAATCTGTAACAGCTTGAAGACAAATACCGGTCTAGATGTTACAGATTGAGATTGAATCGTTTGGCCTGAACGCCCCCAAGATATTTGCTGTTGGTCACTAGAACTTAATCTCGTCAAAGTCAAAAGCTTTCAAAGTGAGTCCTACGAGCTTGTCTGTGCGCTTCTGAATCTGCTCGCCGGTCCAGGTATCCGTGTTTACCAACTCGTCGTTTAGGTTCAATCCATTGCGGTATCCAACATTTGCCCCGTAGACATCTTTGCGATCTCGCTTGGTCACAAAGGGCATGTTGCTCAGCTTTGAGTTATACCCGGTGATGGTTAGATTTCCAAGCGTGTGAACCTGTTTCTCCTGTACCTCAACCGCCTTAGACATGTCGCCGTCTGCAACCATCTTCACCCATTCATCTGGAATGTTCTTGCCCTGCGGGAAGATGTGCTCGATTGTCCAGACGTAGTTTCCGGAGGCGTATCGTTCCCAAAGTGGCTTCATCTCTTTCGTAACGCTCGGAGATGCAATAACAGTAAGGATGTAGCGCGTCATATCGGGATTGACGTCGTAAATCGGCCCCTCAAGACGTTCTTTGAAGGAAGCGTCACTGGCAGACACGTCGACGAGGCGCTTCTTGATGTACTCCGCGGCTGCAACGCCCTTGAGACCCTCGCTTTCGAGGCTCTCACAAATACTGATGAAGAGTCTCTCAAGGTCACGTGTGGGAGGCGTATCGGTGAGGTTGCGCCGGACAAAGAAACAGACGAGGAGCTTAACAAGAAGCGCGAGGGTTTCGTCTTTTAGCTCCAACTGGTTCTGCTTCTTGAAGAGGAACAGCAGCATCAGGTAAGATGCAACGCCCTGCGCTCTCGAAAGCTCCAAAAGCTGATGCGAAAGCTCGGAATCCGGGCTCTCTTGATCGAGCCCAATGATCCTCGAATAGAGTGCGGAATTCTCGGTCAGCTCGTCCAACACCTTAAGGGCACCGTCATCAGATTCCATCCGCTTCTCGTAGATTTTCAGAAGGTTGGAACGCGTGGCAACAGAACCGAGAGGGAGTTGGGAACCAGATTCGCCGATAAATGGCTTGTTCACCTCCCGGCGGAAGGCATCGTAGTTCTGGCGGAAGAAGCGCTCCTGCGTCTTGTAGTCATCGCCGAGATTGTGGAGCACTTCCTGCCAGCGTTCAAAGTAATAGTTGAGCTGTCCGTCATCCACCCCGGCAACCTTGCCGAGAAGCATGTTCTTGATAAGGTCGACGGCGCTCAAGGGAACACCGCGGTTGTTAAGGGACGCGAATAAGGTGTAGGCGTCAGCATGGCTATCGACGGTAATCTGGACCACGACCGCTGAGCACACCAGCCTGCAGATATCAAGGAGGCAGCGAACGCACTCGATTCCATCCCTGTTCCCAACGTCCTCACCCAGTCGATCGTAAAAATAGTTGAATGCCTTAGACATCTTTCTCAGACCAAGGAACTTCGGCTTTTGCATAACCGCATCTAGGCCGATATGTTCCTTCAAGATCCAGCGGTAATCCTCAAGGTTATGATTCTGAACCTGAGGAACAACACGTGTCATTGACTTATCAGATTTCAAGATCAGACGATTGCGCAGGGGTCGGATATCGTCCAGCATCATGTCGTCATCGATAGAATCCTTATGCTCCATGATGCGAGTATAGAGGGCGGCAAGGAGAAGACTGAGCGTCGTCAGGCGTTGCTGGCCATCGATAACTTCATAGTGAATGGTATCCATCTTGGAATTCACAGTCCCGTTCACGACAATAAACGAGCCCAGAAAATAGCCGGCGTCGTTTTGGGTGATATCGTCATAGAGATTCGCCCAGTCGCGCTGATTCCAAGTGTATTCGCGCTGGTAACGAGGAATGTCATAGATTTTTAGCATATCGGTCGACAAAATATTGGCAACCGTTGGGTCCTCTACGTTATTAATCATCATGAGTCCTTTCAACCGGCTTGCTCACAAACGACGGGAAATCCCTGTCGCTCTTGACCTCTCACGCCGAATTAAATCTAAACCATAGTAATACCCATGGGCTACAGGAAAGAGAGCCGTGCACGGCGCGCGGTCTTTCGAGAAGCAGCATCGGAGCTCTCAGCGCCTTGGTCACTTTCCACCCTATCCCAGTTGGAGACACAAAGCCCAAAAACTCTAATGGAGACAGCAACTATAAGCTTGGCTTTTCCCGCCTCATCGCACGCGTTTATTGACAATGAGCATCGGTTGCAAAACACACAAGTGCACTTTCAGATTTAATTGTTGCATGTTTGTTGCATGAGCTGTTGCATGAAAATGCAAAATCGGGAGCCATACGGCCCCCGACCTGCGAAAATTCATGGAGCCAGTGACAGGAATCGAACCTGCAACCCACTGATTACAAATCAGTTGCGCTACCGTTGCGCCACACTGGCACACTTGGCGCTTTCGCGCGAAGCCTGTTAAGAATAAAGGAATTACGGACGGGGCGCAACAGACCCTTCGACCGACCACATCTCAAAACTATTCGCCAGAACGAATAGTTTTTATTACAATGAAGAAGATAAAACTATTCGTTTTGGCGAAGGGTTTCGCGATGTTGACTACAAAGGAAGCAGCCGAGCTGCTCGGCATCACCCCGCGCAGGGTGCAGGAGCTCATTAAGAACGGCGCGCTGACCGCCCGCAAGGCTTCTGGCGTGTGGCTTATCAACAAAGACAGCGTCGACACGCGACTCCGTTCCGTGACCAAAACGGGGGGACGCCCCCGTCGAGGCCATGGAAAAAGCGAGATTACGTTTACCCTCATGAACCGCACGCACGAAGTCGCCCAGCTGGTCTACAGCACATCGCGAAAAGACTTTACCCACATCGGTGCCGACATCGATTACACCCACGCCCCTATTGGAGTACTTGGCCCCAATAGTCCCGTGTCGCTCGACTCTTTCCGCATTTGGTGGCGAGGCCGCGGTATCCCGCTCGCGCGCATTGGGCTTGCATCCCTGTTGGCAGAAGCAGCAGTCGATGTTCCCGACGAACTCATCCAGCGAAATCTCGGCCTCTCCCTATCCGACCAGTATTGGATTAGACCCCAAGATTCCGGTCTCGCGTGGGAGGATATTAACTTCTTCAATAATGCTTTTGACGACGTCTCTCTGTCCATCGCACCCTTCGCCCCAGAGGGCAAAGCAGCCGCCGCAAAGCCCGATAACACCTCGGACGGCAACCTTCAGAAGTATTGGACATGCGAGGGCGGGCGTCGAATTCTGCATAAGGCAGGAGCACACCTGGACCAGGAACCTTATAACGAGTTGGTGGCGACCGCGCTCCACCGTCGCATCCTAAACGCCTGCGATTATGTGCCTTACTCGCTCGAGGGCACGGGCACTTCCGCCCTGAGCACATGCGATGTCTTCTTAACTGATGAAGAAGAGTATGTCCCTGCGTTCTATGTAAACCAGCACGCAAACGCAGATGAACGGCTAACCGACTACGAGCGATATGTAGCAAACTGCGAGGAGCTCGGGGTGACAGGCGTCAAGGATGCCCTTGACCGTATGATCGTATGTGACGACATCATTGCCAACTACGATCGTCATTGGCGCAACTTCGGCCTCGTGCGAAACGTAAACACGCAAGCTTGCAGACCTGCCCCCATCTTCGATTCGGGCTCATCGCTCTGGTGCAACGTTTCTCTAGAGGAGCTTAAGGCAGGAGAGCACAGTTTTACCAGCGCGCAGTTTCATTCAAACCCCGCGAAACAAATGCTGCTTGTTGAGGATATGAGCTGGTTTGACGGCGACAAACTCGAAGGCTTCGTTGACGAGGCAATCGAAATCCTATCCAAAAACGACGCTCTTACAGCGAGACTGCCTTATCTAAAAGAGGCGCTAACATGGCGCCTCAAAAGAATGATCGACATCGCTGAATGGAGTTAGCGAGGCAGCATCGCCCCGCCAACTCCCCTACCGTCCGCGCAACGCCTTGAGCTTGGCCAGCGCCTCGGGGCTCAGGCGACTGCCCAGAGTCATCTTGATCTGCGGAGCTTCCTCTGCCTCGTGCACGTCGTTGTCAATCTGCTTGATCTCGTCCACCAGCATGCGGCTCGAGATACGCGTGACACCCTTGCCCATGACGACGGCCTGAATCGTTCCGTCGCTCGACACCACGGAGCACGCGCGGCCCTCCTCACGTGCCTCGATGCAGAGCTTCTGCACCACGGTATCGGCAGAGACGCCCGTCGGCGAAAACTCGATGCGCACGCCGCGAGCCGGCAGGTTGGGGCGCTCGCTGGAGATATTGCCCGCGCCGTCAAACACGATCACGGCCTCGTAGCGGCCCTGGGCAAAGGCGGCGACGTCGTTGATGAGGGCGGTGCGCGCCATATCGTGAACGTCGCTGGAATACGGATCGTCGGAATGGTCGTATACGAGCTTTTCGTAGCGTGGCGTGCAGTGGATCACGTTGTAGCCGTCGACCACCAACAGCTCGGGCTTGTTGGAGTGCACCGTCGAGACTGGGTCGGCGATAGCCTGTGCAAACGCATTGCCGCCCACGCCGTAGGTCGCAGCCGAAACAATCGGCTTGGCCGAGCCTTCGCCAAAGCGCTTGGCCTTAGACTTGGCGCGGTTCTTCTTGGACATGCGCTACTCCTCTCCCATGAGCTCGCCGGCGTTGCGACGTAGCCACTCAAAGCATAGCGCCGTCGTTGCCTGGGCAACGTTGAGGCTCTCGGTCATGCCGCGCTGGGGAAGCTTGGTCAAAAAGTCGCATTTCTCGAGCACCAGGCGCGAGATGCCGTCGCCCTCGGAGCCCATGACGAGCGCCACGCGACCCTCGAAGGGAGCATCCCAGCAACTGCCTTCGGCGTGCTCGGAGGCACCGCCCACCCAAAAGCCAGCGGCCTTGAGGTCGTCGAGTGCACGGGCGATATTAGGAACCTGCGCGATAGGCAGATGCATGACGGCACCGGCTGAGGTCTTGTAGCTGCCCACGGTCACGCCGGCGGCACGCTTATTGGCAATGACGACGCCGGACGCGCCCACAACCTCGGCGGAGCGCACAATGGCGCCAAAGTTGCCGTCGTCGGTCACGTGATCGAGCACCACAACAAGTGCCGGGCCGTCACCCGCGCGGTCGAGGATATCGGCGACATCGGCATAGGGGAAGTTGCCAACCTCGAGCGCAATGCCCTGGTGAGCGCCATGGCTCGACAGCGCGTCGAGCTGCGCGCGCGGCACATACTTAATGCGGACACCCGCGGCGTTGAGATCGTCGACCAGGCGCGACAAGGCGGCATCGCGCTCCCCGCCCTCGGCAATGAGCGCGCACTTGATGGGAAAACCAGTGCGTAGCGCCTCGGCGGCAGCACGACGGCCTTCGATAAACTCGCCCTTGGGAGCCTGGACAGCGTCGCGGTTGCGATCGCGCTGCGGACGTGCGGCCTGGGTACGATCGCGCTGGCCCTTGGGAGCGGCAGCGCGATCATTGCGGCGAATCGGACGCGAGCCAGAAGCGGCCTGCTTGCCGCCACGAGACGCACGCTTGCGATTGTCGGCCATAAAGCGACCTCCTTAAATAGATAACGAACAAGAATCGACCGTCCGAGCCACGGCACCTTGCCTTTCAATCGTCGGGCATGACCACCAGGTCTATGCCCTCCTCTTTCAAGGCAATCTGCCGCACCTCGAACGGTCGACAAATACTAGAGACTCTTAATACGGGTGCCCGCGGCCGTATCCTCAATGGTGAGGCCCAGATCCTTGAGCTGGTCGCGGATGGCGTCGGCCAGATCCCAGTTCTTGGCGGCACGGGCCTCGGCGCGAGCCTCGAGAATCTTGGCAGCTGCCTCGTCCACATCGTCACCCGTGTAGGCAACCAAACCGGCGGCAACGCCCAGCAGGCCCAGCGGCAGCTCGACCTTGGGCTCGGGAAGCTCAACGCCAAACGTATCGAGCAGCTCAACCAGCGTATCGGCGGCAGCCAGGACTGCAGCCTTGTCGGCGGCATCGCCCGCCTGCTCCAGGTACTGGTTGCACTCGGTCACAAAGCCAAAGACGGCACCCATGGCACCGGCGGTGTTAAAGTCGTCGTCCATGCACTCCTTAAAGGTGGCACGGGTCTCGGCGGCCTTAGCGGCAAACACCTCGGATGCTGCCTCATCGGCATCGGCCGTCGCATGGTTCGCAGCCCAACGCAGGTTCTCGACCGTACCGGCAATGCGTGTGAGCGAGTTCTCGGCACCATCCAGGCGCTCCCAGGAGAAGTCGAGCGGCGAGCGATAGCTCGTCTGCAGCATCAGCAGGCGCAGGGCCGCGGCAGAGTGCTGCTCGAGCACCTCGGCCAGCGTAAAGAAGTTTCCGAGCGACTTGGACATCTTCTCGCCGTCGACCAGCAGCATGCCCGTGTGCATCCAGGTGTTGGAGAAACCCTGGTGCCAGGCGCAGGTGGCCTGAGCGCACTCGTTCTCATGATGCGGGAAGGCAAGGTCGGAGCCGCCGCCGTGGATGTCAATCGGAGTGCCCAGGTAGCGGTGGACCATGGCGGCGCACTCGGTGTGCCAACCGGGACGGCCCTCACCCCAGGGGCTCGGCCAGCTGGGCTCGCCGGGCTTGGCGGCCTTCCACAGGGCAAAGTCGAGCGGGTCGTTCTTGTCCTCGTTCTCCTCGATGCGCGCGCCAACCATAAGGTCGTCGATGTTGCGGCCCGAGACCTGACCATAGTTGGGATCGCTGCGCACGGCAAAGTACACATCGCCGTTATCGGCTGCGTAAGCGTGGCCCTGCTCGATAAGCGTCTTGATCATGGCGATCATGGGGCCGATCTCCTTGGTGGCGCGGGGGCGCACATCGGGATCGAGCACGTTGGCGGCGCGCATGACGCCGATGAACTTGTCGGAGAACTCCGTCGCGACCTCGGCGGCCGTACGGCCCTGCTCGTTGGCGCGCTTGATGATCTTGTCATCGACATCGGTGAGGTTCTGGGCGAACGTAACCTCGTAGCCGCTCGCGATGAGCCAGCGACGAATCACGTCAAAGCTGATGAACGTGCGGGCGTTGCCGATGTGGATGTTGTCGTAGACCGTGGGGCCACACACGTACATGCGGACCTTGCCGGACTCGATGGGCTGAAACTCTTCCTTTTTATGGGTAGCGCTGTTGTAGATACGCATTCGTTACTCCTTAACGGTTTTCTGTAGCAGACAGACAGCCCAGGCACCGATTCCCTCGCCCTGGCCTTCCCAACCGAGCTTTTCGGTCGTAGTGGCGGCGACGCCCACGTTTTCGACGTCAACGCCCAGGGCATGGGCCAGGTTGGCGCGCATGGCATCGCGATGCGGGGTGATCTTGGGCTGCTGACAGGCAATGGTGCAATCGGCATCGACAAACTCAAAGCCCAGCTCGCGCGCATAGTCCATTACGCGGGCAAGCAGCACCATCGAATCGGCACCCTCGTAGGCGGGGTCGGTATCAGGGAATAGCTTGCCGATGTCTCCCCCGCGGCAGGCACCCAGAATGGCGTCAGCCAGCGCGTGCGCGAGCACATCGGCATCCGCCGCGCTCGTAGGGAATGTCAACTCCGCCGATGATACATCGACGCCCCTCCACCAGACGGTGAACGTCGTAGCCATGGCCAATGCGCAGGTTACTGAACATGGGGAAGGTCCTCTCCCTCGGCCATGCGACCGAGCAGAATCGCGGTTACGGGACGCAGGTCCTCGGGCACCGTCACCTTAAGGTTATCGCGCGGGCTCTGGACGCAGCGGACGCGTCCACCCATGCGCTCGACCAGTGACGAATCGTCCGTGCCGATAAAGCCCTCGGCAATCGCCGCGGCATGGGCGCGCTTCATGGCGTCGACACTAAAGATCTGCGGCGTCTGCGCGGCCCAGTAGAGCTCACGCGGCGGCGTCTCGACGATGTTGTCGCCATCGACGATCTTGAGCGTGTCGATCGCGGGCTGACCGCACACGACACCATCGAGGGCACGGTCGCTCACGAGCACGTCGATAGCGTGGTCGATGGCCTCGGTCGTAATGAGCGGACGAGCGCCATCGTGAATGGCGACATATTCAAAGCCCGCCATAATATCAAAACCAA
>URTD01000073.1 GCA_900550735.1 uncultured Collinsella sp. | reverse complement strand
CCATGCGTCGCGGCGGGTGATCTGGTCGTCGTACTCGGCGGTTGCTTCCTCATAGTCGGCAGCGCCGATGGTGAACAGATGCCAGCCATCGCCGAACACGCCGTCGTTTGCCCAGTCGGTGAAGATGCCGCCTGCGGTGGTTACGGAAACGTAGTAAACCAGCCACATGACCAGTGCGAAGATCGGCAGAGCGAGGATTCGGTTGGTAACGATGTGGTCGATCTTATCCGAGGTGGACAGACCGGTCTTTTTCTTCTTTATGCAGTCCTTGACCAGCTTTCCGATGTACTGATAGCGCGCATCGGTAATAATGGACTCGGCGTCGTCGTCGCAGTCCTGCTCGCACTGGGCGACCAGCTGCTCCACGCGAGCAGCCTTCTCCTTGGTGAGGTTGATGAGCTTGCAGGCGTCCGCGTCGCGCTCAAACAGTTTGACCGCGTAGTAGCGGCGCTTGTTGGCGGGAACGCTCGCAGGCAGGTTATTCTCGATGTGGTCCAGAACGTCCTCGATGGAGGAGTCGAACTTGTGCTCCGGCACCTGGCCCTTGGAAGCAGCGGACTTCTTGACCTGCTCGAAGAGCTCCTTGATGCCCTTGTTCTTAAGAGCGGAGATCATCATAACCGGGCAGCCGAGCTTCTTGGAGAGCTTGTCCGTGTCGATCTTGTCGCCGTTCTTCTCGACCAAGTCGGCCATGTTGAGGGCAACGACCACGGGCAGGCCGGTCTCGATAACCTGAAGCGCCAGGTACAGGTTGCGCTCGAGGTTGGTGGCGTCGACCACTTGGACGACGACATCGGGCTCGCCGCTCATGAGGTAATCGCGCGAGCATTGCTCCTCGGGGCTGTAGGGGGAAAGCGAGTAGATGCCGGGGAGGTCCGTGATGGTAACGTTCTTATCGCTTAGGAGCTTGGCCTCCTTTTTCTCAACCGTGACGCCGGGCCAGTTGCCAACGTAGCCGTTGGCGCCGGTAATCAGGTTGAAAAGCGTGGTCTTGCCGCAGTTGGGGTTACCCGCCAGCGCGACATGGATCTGAGAATCCGCCATTCAATCCTTCTTCCTTGTGTGCCCGCGCTGCTTTCTCCGCGCGGGCTGGATAATGTGCTTCAAAGTTGCTGCATTAAGTTAGAAATACCTAACTTTACCTGCAGAAATACACGCCGCGAGCCCTTACTGGACCTCGACGACGGCCGCCTCCTCCTTGCGGATGGAAAGCTCGTAGCCGCGCACGTTGATCTCGACCGGATCACCGAGCGGTGCAACCTTCACGACCTTGAACGAAGTGCCCTTGATGAGCCCCAGGTCCATAAGGTGGCGGCGAAGCGCACCCTCACCGTGAAGCTTGACGATGGTAGAGCTCTCGCCCACCTTAACGTCACCCAACGTCTTCATCCTCTTGTCCCCCTTTCGGTTTTTATGAAATGCTGCTGACTAACCGACGGTCATGATGTGCATGGCAACCTTGGAATCGATGCCAAAGCGTGCGCCCAGCACCGTGACGATGATATTGGCACCACTCGAGCTCACCACGTGGATTTCGTTGCCCTCGACAAAGCCGAGGTCCTTGAGGTGGTGTTTCATGTCCTCATTGCCCTTTACACGAGACACGCGCACGGTTTCGCCCGCTTTTACCATCGAAAGCGGCATGGCCGGCATCTGCGGTCCGCAAGACATGAGTTGCTCCTAACGTCAGTTCGTCCTCAACATCGACGCGTAAAAAGTTAACCACGTCTATGTTCGCTATAGTAAACTAGCACGTGGTTAACTTTTTGGAAAGGGTCCCCATTCAGATTTCGAAAAAGTTTCCTATACGAAACAAAAGAGGCACCGCAAAGACCATCTCTTTACGGTGCCTTGTCATACCAATTTATGCAACAAAGGGGACTGTCCCCTTGTCACATTGTTGAGGTTAGAGCGAGAGGTTTCTGATCGACGTGACGCAGGAGGCCTCATCCACGCCCGAAACGCGGAACACGATGTCCTCGCCACATTCGCCACAGAGTGCCATGAGCCCTATAACGTCGCGGCCATCGACATGACGATTGCCAATCGAAACCGACACGTCACTACGATGCTTGGCGATAATGTCATAAAGCAGCGCAACCGGGCGGGCATGCAATCCCAACGGATCTTTAATCGTCTTCGTAAATTCGACCATGTCCCCTCCCACGACATCGCACATTCGGCCGGCAAACCCAGCCACGTGGTAGCTATTGTAGCGTTAGATGCTTGTCGAGAGCTCCTCTGAACACCTCGTGGGCAAAAAGTGGCAAATATGAGTACTGTCACCAATTTAGTAGCAGCAAAATCGAGAGCAAATTGCCTAATTTGAGCGATTTGAAGAGGTTAAAAGCCGTCAAACGCCCTTTAAAGGGGGTTAGATAAATTGATTTTGAGCCCATTTTTGCTCAGAACAGGCCGAAAAATATGACACCTCTTTTGCAACAGTACTCATATTTGGCATTTTTTGCCCAAAGGGTCCAAAACCATGCCCCAAAACACAAAAGGAGGGGCCTCGTAAGGCCCCTCCTTAGGAAGGGGAATCGTTTTATTCCACAGCCGCAGATTAATCCTAGCCGCTACTCCATCATGTCGAGGACGGAGGGGCGCAGCTCGCTCTCGGCGGCCTCGGGATCGGTCTCGCGCAGACGGTTGATATAGCGGTTGTACCACATCACGGCAAGGCCCAGGAAGACAACCACGCCGCCAACGTTGTAGACCAGCGTCAGCCACAGCGGCTGATCGAGCGGAATGGTGCCGCAGATAAGCACGAAGCAGAAGACCACAAGCAGGAATGCGGCAACGACCAGGCCAAAGCTGCGCGAGCCCATGCGGAAGCCACGGGGAGCAGCATCGAAGTTCTTGCGCAGCATAAAGTAGGCAAGCAGAATCAGCAGCGGCGGGAGCAGAGCGGTGGCAGCCGTCATGTTGGTGACGATCATGAGCAGGTCGTCGAGGTTACCAGAGCCCAGGGCCGGGATGATCAGGATGGGGACGACGATGGCGAACTGCAGCCAGGCAGCGCGGGCAGGAATGCCGTGCTCGTTGAGCTCGACGATCTTGCTACCAAAGACGCCCTTGGGGATCTCGGTGAAGAAGACCTTGATGGGAGCGGAGGTCCACATCATGAGGGAACCCAGCGTAGCGGCGAGAAGGATCAAGCCGATGACGCGCGTGGACACTTCCATAGGAATGCCAAAGTGGGCAAAGACAGCGCCGAACACGTCGAAGATGCCGGTGGAGATGGCAACGCCGCCCTCGGGAATGAACAGGTTAACCAGCAGCGAAGCGCCTGCATGCAGAAGGCCGATGGTCAGGCCGGCGATAACGACAGTGCGCACGAAGGCCTTGACGCCGCCCTTGAGGTCGTTGAGGAACACGCCGACAGACTCAGCGCCGCCAACGCCCTGGATGATCCAGGCAAGCGTACCGAAGAAGCCCCACGCAGTTGCGAAGTTGCTCATGTCGGGAGCCATGTTAGCGGGAGTAGGAGCCGTAGCGAACTCAACGCCGCCAAAGGCAGCAGCCAGGGACAGCAGGATGAACACGGCGGTCAGGCCGAGAGCCGCGGTCGAACCGAAGGAGGAAATGGAGCCGATCCACTTAGCGCCCTTGGTCGAAACCCACGTGGCGATAGCAAAGACGACGATCTCGATAATGGTGATCCACAGCTGCGAAAGCTCGGCGTTGGCACCAAAGAACACGTAGCTCGCGTAGATGATGACGTTGGGCAGGACGGACGCAAAGAAGAACAGGTTAACGAACCAGTAGCTAAATGCCGTCAGGAACGCCCAGCGACCACCCATCGAGGTCTTAACCCATGCGTACACGCCAGACTCGGAGTCCTTGTTGAGGCCGACGAACTCGGCGGTAACCAGGGTATAGGGGACAAAGTACAAAAGCGTGGCAAAGAAGAACGACGGCGCAGCTGCCAAGCCGATGGCCGCGTTGTTGTTGATGATGTTCTTGATACCGAACACGGCGGCGACCGTCATGCCCAGCAGAGCGAACGAACCGATCGTTCCTCGTTTTTCAGAGCTCATAAGCCCTCCCAATCATCTATTAAATGTCATCTAAAACCGTCCGGACTGCAAGCGCAATCGTGGACGGCGCACCTGCTAAGGGGAATGGGGAAAAGGGAGTCAACAAAGCCATCCCCCTTAACGGCGCAAAGCAAACGTCCAGGTGGACGAATACTACTTGTTGGGGAAGGAATAACCTTCAACCGTCACGTGCAGTACCACGACGCGGGGATCCGCGGCATCGGCCACGACACGGTAGGCCTCGTCAATTTCGACGACGGCAACGCCGCCGGCGGGAATCGTCACAGTCTCCCCCGTACCCTCAAAGCGCTCGCGATCATCGATATCGCTGTAAGCGCGGGTGCAGGTTAGGCTTGCCTTGGGGGCAACCTCGACGGTCAGGTCGCCGTCGAGCGGGGCGAGCACGGCATGATAGCGACGGTGACCGACCAGATCGGCGGTAGCCGCCTCGTGGGCGTTCACCCACCAGTACACCAACGAGTCGCCGATGGAGTAAGCCACGTCGTGCTGCAGGTCGGCAACACCATCGAGCGCCTGGCCGGTACGCATCCACTTCCTGACGGACTTCATCTGAGCGTCGAAATCGGCGCGCGAATTAAAGACATGCATGACTTATGCCTCCTTAATGGGTGCCAGCGCCTGAGCCAGATCGGCAGACGTCAGCGGTCGCAGGGACACCTCGAAACTGAAGCTCTCAAAACGGGTGCGATAGGAATCGAGCACCTCGGAACCCCAAGAGTTCGAGCCAAGGCCGAGCAGCTGGTCGTTGATGTTGACCGTGACCGTGTCACCCTTGACAAGGTCGTAGACGTGCTTGGCGTTATCGATGGCCTCGCAGCTATAGGGCCATGCCGAGAACGAGAACGGGTTGGAAGCGGCGTCGGTCGGACGAGTCACCAACACGCCGTCACCGTGGCTGGAGCGCAGGGCGACCCAACGGGTGCCCTCGTGGTTAGCGCAATCCTGGGGCATGACATACGGCGTGAACATGTCGTCGACCGTAGTGCGGTAATGGCCGACCGGGTTGGCGCGCAGCGAGTCCGGATAGTTCTCGCCCGGGCCGTGGCCATACCACTCGACGGCGCGATCGCAACCGGGGACCTCGAAGGAGATGCCGATGCGCGGGATGATGTCCGAATAGTCACCGTAGGGCTCGCCGGAAACCTTGAGGTCAACGCGACCGCTCGGAAGCACGGTGTAGACAAGCTCGACGCGCATGCCGAACGCGCGGACGGGAGGAGCGATACGCTGGCTCACGGTAACGACGACCGCATTGCCGTCCTGCTTCCAAGAAACCTTGCGGGTAGACGTCTGCATCACATCGATGAAGTTGTCCTTCCACAGCGAGTCATACTCCTGGGCGTGGTTATCGACGAGCGGATGCCAAAAACCAACCTGGGGACCGGAGGCCATGACGTCGCGGCCGGATGCCTTCCACTCGCTCACGGTACCGTTTACCTTGCTGAAGGTCAGCTCGCCGTTGAGGGAGCGAATGCGGATTTCCTGCTCGGTCTCCTCGACCGTAAGCTCAGGACGAACGGGGGCGGCGATGGCCGGCGCTGGATGGTTTGCGATGGCAAACTGGCTTGCGCCCAGCTGGAACATCGGCTCGCACCAGACGTGAGCGGCCATGGTGTAGGCGCGCACGGTCAGTAGGGTCTCGCCTACCGCGGCCTCATGAATCACCAGTGGCAGCTGGACGGACTCGCCGGGGGCAACCGCACCGGGCATGAGCGTCTTGCGGCTGACCACGTCGCCGTCCACCAGGGTCTCGGCCGACAGGCAGACATCCTCGAGAGTGGTGAACCAACGCTTGTTGGTGACGGTCAGCTCGCCCGCCTCGGTGTCATAAGCCATGCGAACCGGGCAGATGACCTGGCCATACTCAGTGAGGCCCGGGCTCGGCTGCTGCCAAGGGAACACCATGCCATCGATGCAGAAGTTGCTGTTGTTGGGGTAGTCGCCGTTGTCGCCGCCGTACATGTCGTAGGCAACGCCGTCCTCGGTCACAGCAGCCAAACCGTGGTCGCACCATTCCCAGATAAACTGGCCTTGGATGCAATCCCAGCGATCGAAGACCTCCTGATACTCGGACAGGCCTCCGGGGCCGTTGCCCATGGAGTGACCGTACTCGCAGTTGATGCGCGGCTTGGGGAATGGATGCTCACCAAAGTCGTTCATCTGCGACACGCGGGAGTACATGGTGGAGATAACGTCGACGGTATCGGCGTTGCGATCCTCCTCGTAGTGGACCGGACGACCGTCGAGCTCGTGAGCCTTGGCGTACATCGCGCGGATGTTGCAGCCATAGCCGCTCTCGTTGCCCATCGACCACATAATGATGCAGGCGTGGTTGCGCTCCTGCATCACCAGGCGCTCAATGCGGTCGACGTAGGCCGGCTCCCATGCCGGGTCGTCGGTCACCAGGGCGATATTGCCGATATTCTCGAAGCCGTGGCTCTCCATATCGGTCTCGGCGACCAGCATGATGCCATACTCATCACACAGCTCGTAAAAGCGCGGGTCGTTGGCGTAGTGGGACGTGCGCACCGCGTTGATGTTGTGCTGCTTCATGAGCTCCAGGTCGCGGCGCATGCGATCGAGGCCCACGGCGCGGCCCTTGTGATCGTCGTGATCGTGGCGGTTGACGCCATGCATCTTAAAGTAAGTGCCGTTGAGGTAGATATGATTGCCCTCGACCGTCACCTCGGCAAGACCCTGGCGATGCGGGACGTACTCGCTGACCTGGTCACCGTCGTAGACCTCAAACGTAAGGTCATAGAGGAAGGGATCCTCGGGATTCCAGAAGTGGGCATCGGTCACGCTGCACTCGGCATGGCCGTCGACGCACTCGCCCGTAGCCACCACGTTCTCGCCATCGCTGAGCGTATACACAACGCGGGTAGCGCCCTCGGCCACCGTATCGAGCGTGATCAGAGCGGTATCGCCCTCGCGGTGCGTGCGGAACCTAAAGTCGACCAGGTGCGCGGCGGGACGCTGCATAAGGTACACATCGCGGAAGATGCCCGATGCCCACCACATGTCCTGATCCTCTATATAGCTACCATCGCTGTACTGCAGGACCTTGACCGCAAACAGGTTGTCGCCCTCGACGAGCGCGTCGGTCACGTCGAACTCGGCAGACAGACGCGAACCCTTGGTCATGCCGATAAACTTGCCGTTGACGTACAGCTCGCCATAGCTCTCGATGCCGTCAAAGCGAATGATCTCGCGAGCGCCGGCAGGCACGGCGGGAAGGTTGACGATGCGCTGGTACACGCCCGTGGGATCGTCAGAGGGAACGAACGGCTGATCCACCGGGAACGGGAAGCCCTCGTCGGTGTAGGCAAGGTTGCCATAGCCGTCTACCTGCCACAGGTGCGGAACCTCCACGTGATCCCACTCGGGCTCGTACGTGGAGAGCTCCTCGTTGGAGACGGCAGCGGGGCCCTCAAAGAGGCGGAACTGCCACGAGCCGGACAGCTGGACAAACCCGCGCGACAGCTCGCGGCTGTACGTTGCAGCGAGATCGGCGGTCTCGTAACCCATAAAGTACGCATGGGGTGCCAGGCGGTTCCTGTGGGTGAGCGCTTGGTTTTCCCAATCGTTAATGGCGTCCATGGTGATGCTCCTTCGTCATCGTAGTGATTCTTGTGCAACCGGTTGTCCTTATCTTACGGGCGATGCAAAAAACTGTGCAACCGGTTGTCCGCTGAACGGTCGATTTGGCCGGGTTAACGGTGCAACCGGTTGTACAATCGCAACACTTATGTCACCCTGAGTATCGAAACTCAGCGCAAGACATCGTTCTTAAGCTCGTAGGCAACCTCCACGCCCGCTGATATCTCACCCACACGAGACGTATTCGATTTCGGCTTGGTTGCAAAACGACACCGGTCACCGGATATCATGAACGCTGTTCAGGCGCACTATAGTAAGCTGTATCCGCACCAGCCCGTATCAGTGACAACATCGACCACATTTTCCAGGAGACGCCATGACCCAACCAGTTCGCACCGCACCTACGCTTGCCGAGGTTGCCGCAGCTGCCGGCGTGTCGCGCTCCACGGCATCGCGCGCCCTCAACGATTCGCCCCGCATTAGCGAGGAAACCAAAAAGCGCGTCCGCGCGGCGGCCAAGGAAGTCAATTTTGTCCCCAACGCTCGTGGCCGAGCGCTCGCTGTCGGGCGCACGGAAATCATCGCCGTGCTCGTGACCGAGCCCCTGAGTGAACTCTTCAGCGACCCCACCTATAGCGAGTTTTTGAGCGGCATTACCGAGGAACTGTCGGAGTCGTCCTATCTGCCCGTTATCTTGCAGGCGTCTTCTACGCATGAGCGCAACCGCGCACGCGAGCACTTTGAGCGCCGCTCGTTCGACGCCGTGATCGACGTCTCCCCCTACAAGGGCAGCGAGCTGCTCGAGGTGCTGCGCGAGCTGGGCGTACCCACCGTGTTGTGCGGCCAGCTCGAGGGCCACCCCTATCGCGATGTGTTCTCGACGGTCTACTCCGACGACGAAGAGGGCGGACATTTTGCGGCACTCGCCATGAAGGATCGCGGGCGCAAAGATATCGTCGCCGTGTTGGGACCGCAAGACAACCCCGCTGTTGTCGACCGTCTGCGCGGCTACCGCGCCGTCTTGGGCGAAGACCTCCCAGACGCAAACGTTATCTATACCGGCTGGAACAGCGGAGACGGCTATCAGGCCATGCACCAGATTCTCGCGCGCGAGATTGCTTTCGATGGCGTGCTCTGCGGGTCGGACCGTATCGCGGCTGGCGTCATCACCGCACTCAACGAGGCAGGCCTATCCGTTCCGGCGGACGTTTCCGTCGTCGGCTT
>URTD01000072.1 GCA_900550735.1 uncultured Collinsella sp. | reverse complement strand
GTCGATCGCGAGTTCCGCACGAGCCGGAGAGCACTTAATGTGCTCTCCGTGCGAGTCAGGACTGTCCGAGCAGGCGACCTTATATATTTGCCCTCCCCGGGGCTCCTCGCCCGAACCCCTCAGCTAGTTCTTCAGCGAGTTCAGCGGTGCCGGGAAGCGTCCGCCTCGGTGGGCAAGCACGGTGCCGGCGTTGGGGTTCACCGGCATGATGGGCGCACGGCCAAACAGGCCGCCGTACTCGACGCAGTCGCCCACGCCCTTGCCGATGGCGGGAATCACGCGGACGGCCGTGGTCTTATTGTTGATGACGCCGATGGCCATCTCGTCGGCGATGATGCCGGCGATAGTCTCGACCGGGGTATCGCCGGGGATGGCGATCATGTCCAGGCCGACGGAGCACACGCAGGTCATGGCCTCGAGCTTCTCGAGCGAAAGCGCGCCGGCCTCGACGGCAGCGATCATGCCGGCGTCCTCGGACACGGGGATAAAGGCACCCGAGAGACCGCCCACGCTGGAGCTGGCCATGACGCCGCCCTTCTTGACGGCATCGTTGAGCATGGCGAGCGCGCAGGTCGTGCCGGGGCCACCGCAGGTGCCCACGCCGATGATCTCGAGGATGCGCGCGACGGAGTCGCCGATGGCGGGCGTGGGAGCCAGCGACAGGTCGACAATGCCCTTCTCGACACCCAGGCGATGGGCGGCCTCGCGGCTCATGAGCTCACCAGCACGGGTGATCTTAAAGGCGGTCTGCTTAATCTTCTCGGCGACTTCCATCATTGATGCGGAATCGGGCAGCGTCTCCAGGGCTGCAGCCATAACACCGGGGCCCGAGACGCCTACGTTGATGACGGCGTCGGCCTCGCCACCGCCGTGGACGGCGCCCGCCATAAACGGGGAGTCCTCGACCATGTTGGCAAAGCAGACAAACTTGGAGGCGCCAACGGAATCCTCGTCGGCCGTGAGTTTGGCGGCATCGATGATGGTCTGGGCGGCCATAAGCACGGCGTCCATGTTGATACCGGCGCGCAGGCTGGCGACGTTGACGCTGGAGCAGACGCGGCTCGTGGTGGCGAGCGCCTGGGGGATGGACTGGATGACGCGGCGGTCGGCGTCGCCGATGCCCTTCTGGACGAGTGCAGAGAAGCCGCCCAGGTAATCGATGCCGAGCGTCTCGGCCGCGCGGTCGAGGGCGTGCGCGATGGGGGTGAGGTCCTCATCCTTGCAGCACGCGGCGATTTGCGCCACCGGGGTGACGGAAACGCGCTTGTTGACGATGGGGATACCGTATTCGCGCTCGAGGTTCTCGGCGGTCTCGACCAGGTGCTCAGCCGTGTGCGTCACGTGGTCGTAGATCTTCGTGCACATGCGGTCGAGGTTCTCGTCGCCGCAACCCATGAGCGAAACACCCATGGTGATGGTCCTGATGTCGAGGTTCTGCTCCTCAACCATGCCGCGGGTTTCCGCGATTTCTGCGGGCGTGATCGCCATCCTTGCACTCCTATCTGCCAAAACGAGCATAGTCTTATCTATTCTAACGTGCCGCACGTGCCAAGTGGCGCATGCGGCACGTTTTGGTGCTCGGTTGTTTCCGTTGTGTTACTGCCCAAAGACCTCTTCGGCGATGCGCGCGCTTTCGGCGGCGTCCTTGGCGTAGTAATCCGCGCCGATCTGCTTGGCGTATTCGGGGGTGAGTACGGCGCCGCCTACGATGATCTTGACGCCCGGCACCTCGGCATGAAGCAGCTTGATGGTCTCCTCCATGGCGACGACCGTGGTAGTCATAAGCGCCGAGAGACCGACGAGCTTGATGTCACGCTCCTTGACGGTCTTGAGCACCTCCTGTGGGTCGACGTCGCGGCCTAGGTCAAAGACGGTATAGCCGTAGTTATCGAGCAGCATCTTGACGATGTTCTTACCGATATCGTGGATATCGCCCTTGACGGTGGCCACGCAGATCTTGCCCTTATCGGCAATCTCGCCGGCGGGCATCAGGCGCTTGATGGTGTCGAAGCCCACGCGCGCGGCCTCGGCCGAGGCCATGAGCTGCGGCAAGAAGAACTTGCCCTGGTCAAAGAGGACTCCGACCTCGTCGAGGGCGGGGATAAAGTGATTGTTGATGAGGTCCATGGCGTCATGATCTGCCAGCAGACGCTCGGTCTCGGCCGCGATCTCACCTTTGCGGCCCGAGACGACCATGCGACGAATCGGGTCGTCGTTGCCGTCAGTGCCGGTGGTGCCAGTAGTAGGCACAGTGTCGGTCGATGCGGCCTGAGCTGCTGCCGGGTTTGCGGCGATCTTGTACGGATCGGTCCAGCCGGCGTAGCGCTCGATGTATCCGGTCGAGCCCTCGTCCTCAACGCTCAGCACGCGATAGCTGTAGACGGTATCCATAAAGCGCTTGGAGCCCGGGTTCATGATGGGGGCGTCCAGGCCCGCGCCAAAAGCGGCAGCCAAAAAGACCGAGCCAAGCAGCGGGCGGGCAGGCAGGCCAAAGCTGATGTTCGACACGCCGAGCGCGCATTTGACGCCCAGGCGCTCCTTGCACAGGGACATGGCGCGCAGGATCTGTTCGGCCTGGCGTTGATTGGTCGAGGCGGTCATGACCAGGCAGTCGATGAGGATGCGGTCCGGGCTGATGCCGTAGCGGGCAGCCTCGGCCACGATGCGCTCGGCGATGGCGAAGCGGGCCTCGGCGGTATCGGGGATGCCGCCTTCGTCGAGCGTGAGGCCGACGACGTTGGTGCCGTAGTGGGCGACCAGCGGAAAGATCTCATCCATGATCTGCTGTTTGCCATTGACCGAGTTGATGATGGGCTTGCCGGCGTAGCGGCGCACGGCGGCCTCGACGGCTGCGGGATCGGTGGAGTCGATTTGCAACGGCAGCAAGGTGGAGCCCTGGAGCTGCTCGGTTGCCTGTTGGATGATCTTGACCTCGTCGATCTCGGGCAGGCCCACGTTGACGTCCAAGATGTCGGCGCCCTGTTCTTGCTGGCTGATGCCCTGGCTCACGACGTAGTCAAGGTCGCCGTCGCGCAGAGCCTGCTGCAGGCGCTTTTTGCCGGTGGGATTGATGCGCTCGCCGATGACGGCGATCTTGTGGCCGTCACAGGGAAGGTCCACGACCGTCTGGGCGCTCGTGACCGACATGCTGGGCTTGCGGTGGCGCGGGCTGGGCGTGTGGTTGTCGATAAGCGTGCGCAAGGCCGCCATGTGCGCCGGCGTGGTTCCGCAGCAACCGCCCACGACGCCCACGCCGTCCTCGATCATACCGGCGACGGCCTCGGCGTACTCGGGTGCCTGGATATCAAAGACGGTGTTGCCGTCGTCGTCCACGTGGGGCAGACCCGCATTGGCCTGCACCATAACGGGCTTGTCGGTAACGGTGAGCATACGTGCGGCGAGTCCTCGGAGCTCGGCCGGTCCCTGGCTGCAGTTGATGCCCAAAACGTCGGTGCCGATGGCGTCGAGGGTGATGGCGGCGACCTCGGGGCTCGTGCCCAAGAAGGTGCGGCCGTCTTCCTCAAAGGTCATGGTGGCAAAGACGGGCAGGTCGGAGTTCTCGCGGCAGGCGAGGACGGCCGCCTTGATCTCGGCAAGGTCGGTCATGGTCTCGATAATAAAGAGGTCCACGCCCGCATCGACGCCGGCGCGCACTTCCTCGGCAAAGAGGTCATAGGCCTCGTCGAAGCTCAGGGTGCCCAAGGGGCGAAGCAGTGCGCCGATGGGGCCGATATCGCCGGCGACATAGTGGGCGCCGGCCGCGCGGGCGCAGGCGACGGCGGCGGCAAAGACATCTGCCACGGTGGCGGCACCGTCGAGCTTGTGGGCGTTGGCACCAAAGGTGTTGGCGGTGATCACGTCGCAGCCGGCCTCGACGTACTGACGCTGAATATCGGTAATGACCTGGGGCTCCTCAAAGTTGAGCAGCTCGGGCAGGGCGCCAGCCTTCATGCCGGCCGCCTGCAGCATGGTGCCCATGCCGCCGTCGAACAGGAAGTGTCCCGTGCCCTCGATGGCGGCGCGCAGGCGATCGTCCTTAATGCGAAGGTCGCCGATCGTGCGCGTCTTGTACGTGGCGCCGTTACAACGCGCAGTATTGACGGGCGCTGCCAGCGCGGTACCGTCGGAATCATGGGTGATAAGCGGAGTAAACATCGAGGGCTCCTAATGGCTGGAATAGCAGGTGGTGTGGGCGGCGCGGAAGCGGCAGTGCTCACGCATGCGGCAGATATTGCAGGTGGGGCGGCTCTGGGCGTCGTGGACTTCGCCGTCGAACAGACCAATCACCGCGGTCACGCTCTTGGTGGGCATGAGCAGGCTGGTGGGGGTGACGGTAAGTCCAATGAGGCGCGTGGCGTTGAGCGCGTCCACGATTGAGCGCTGGGCCGTAAGCGGGCAGTCGCCGTAGCCGGGACTAAAGCGCCAGTTACCGGCGAGTCCGTGTGCGGCGGCTGCGGCCTTGACCTGCTGGTCCATCTGCTCGACGGCGGCCTCCACATAGGCAGAGCATGCGGCGTCGAGCACGGCGCCTTCCAGGGGTTGCTGGGCTCCAGTGGTGCGCAGGCGACGCTCGGCGTCCATGCCGAGGGTACAGGCCATGAGCGCCGACAGGCGGGCGTCCTTAAGGTGGCGATAGATATCACGACCCCGCAGCTCAACATTGGTGCCAACCAAGCGGATGCAGGGCTCTCCCTGCTCGTCCACGCCCGTGGCATCGATGGCAAACACGCGTCGCACGCCGCGGGGTTCGATATCCAGCTCTAGGCGCTCGACTACAAGCTCAATTCGTCGTGACAGCTCGGGCTCAATCTGCTGGCCGCCGTAGCCCAGATATCGCAGCATCTCGGCACGGTCGACACGAGGGTGGTGGGCAGCATCGATACGGTAAAGCGCCGGCGACGCAAGGTCGGCCGGCACTTCAACAACGGTTGTATCGACGTGCGGTTTTTCCATTACCCCAGGCGCTCCATAATGGTCGCGGCGATTGCAGGACGGTTCATAGTGTACAGGTGCAGACCGTCGGCGCCGTGCTCCTTGAGGTCGCAAAGCTGGCGGGCGGCATAATCTACACCGGCTGCCTGCAGGCTCTCGGGGTCGTTCTCGTACTTGGCGAGAATCTTGATGACGGGGGAGGGCAGCGATGCGCCGCACATAAAGACCATGCGGCTGATTTGCGACTTGCCCATAAACGGCATGATGCCCGCGGTGATAGGCACGGTGATGCCGGCTTTGTCGGCAAGCTCGCGGAAGCGATAGAAGCACTCGTTATCAAAGAAGAGCTGTGTCACAAAGAAGCTCGCGCCGGCGTCTTGCTTTTGCTTGAGGTGCTCGACCGAGAGGTTGAGATCCTCGCAGGCAATGTGGCCCTCGGGGTAGGCTGCGGCGCCCACGCAAAAGCCGGCGTCGACGAGCTCGGGGATGAGGTCACGGGCGTAGGCGTAGTCAGAGGCGGGCTTGTCGTCCTCAGTCGCGCCGGCGGGCAGGTCGCCGCGCAGGGCCAGGATGTTTTCAACGCCGGCGGTGCGATACTCGTCGATCTTGGCGGCGATATCGGCGTGCGAGCGGCCCACGCAGGTAAGGTGTGCCACCGAGGGTGTATCGAATTCGCTCGTAATCATATGCGCGATGGGGGCGGTGGTGCCACCGTTGCCCGAGCCGCCGGCCGAGCAGGTGACCGAGACAAAGCTCGGCGAAAGCTTGCACAGATTGCCTGCCACCTCGCGAGCCGTGTCGAGGGTAAGCTCGCCCTTGGGCGGGAACATCTCAAACGAAATGGGCGCGGTGCCCTGGGATGCTGCCTGCTTAAAAACCTCGTCGACGCGCATATCGTGCTCCTTTAGATACGTAATAGTGTGATGTAATAGTGTGATGTGTTGTAAGGATTCTACAGCACCACTGTGTCACGGTGGAGTTTCACTCGCTATTTGGGGATACCAATCGAAAATGCTTTGCTATCGGCATTTCCTATAACAGAGCGGTCAATCTAGGATGGGGCTATATTGAATGGTATTTGATGCGAAATACCAGTTAAGAAAGCCCCGTTCCAAATTGACTACCCTTAAATCATGGGGAGAGGTCTGCAATTTATACAGTTGATTGGCCATTAAGGGCGGCAGCGCCGCTGTGATGCGGTAACCTCATTGATTGGTTTCGCGACAGCAACATAACGGTAATGTCGCGGAAACACGACGAGCCTAATCTATGACTCGTTCGTTAGTAATCAACACCGCATCTCACGCGGTGCCGATACGAAGGGAGTTCCGTATGGCCGATCTTACTGACCGCTTCGGGACCATGGTGTTCTCTGAGGAAGTCATGAAGGACTACCTCCCCAAGGACATTTGGAAGCGCCTTGCTGCAACCCTCGAGGGCGGTGAGCCGCTCGACCTGGATGTGGCCAACGCCGTTGCCCACGCCATGAAGGTCTGGGCCATCTCCAAGGGTGCGACGCACTACGCACACTGGTTCCAGCCGCTTTCGGGCATTACTTCCGAGAAGCACGACAGCTTCCTCGAGCCCAACCACGACGGCACCGCTATTACCAAGTTTACGGGCAAGAACCTCATCCAGGGCGAGCCGGACGCCTCCAGCTTCCCCAACGGCGGCCTGCGCGCCACCTTCGAGGCCCGTGGCTACACCGCTTGGGATCCCACCAGCCCCGCTTTTATCAAGGACGATGTCCTGTGCATCCCCACGGCTTTCTGCTCCTACACGGGCGAGGCCCTGGACAAGAAGACCCCGCTGCTGCGCTCCATGACCGCGCTCTCGCGTGAGTCCAAGCGCGTTTTGGCGCTGTTTGGCAAGACCCCCAAGAAGGTCGTTCCTTCCGTGGGCGACGAGCAGGAGTACTTCCTGATCAAGAAGGACGCCTATCGCAAGCGCAAGGACCTGGTCATCACCGGCCGCACCCTCTTTGGTGCTGCTCCCTGCAAGGGCCAGGAGCTCGAGGAGCACTACTTTGGCGCTATCCGCCCCACCGTCTCGGCCTATATGAAGGACCTGGACGATGAACTGTGGGCGCTTGGCATTCCCGCCAAGACCAAGCACAACGAGGTCGCTCCCTGCCAGCATGAGCTCGCACCGGTCTATGGCGAGGTCAACGAGGCCATCGACCAGAATCTGGTCATGATGGAGAAGATGAAGCTCATCGCCTCCCGCCACGACTTGGTCTGCCTGCTGCACGAGAAGCCCTTTGAGGGCATCAATGGTTCGGGCAAGCACAACAACTGGTCGCTTGGCACCGAGTCCGAGAATCTGCTCGATCCGGGCGACACCCCGCTCGACAACCTGCAGTTCATTGTCTTCCTCACCGCGGTGATCGAGGCCGTCGATAACTATCAGGAGCTCCTGCGTGCCTCCGTTGCCTCGGCCGGCAACGACCATCGTCTGGGCGCCAACGAGGCTCCTCCGGCGATTATGTCCATCTTCCTGGGCGACCAGCTTACCGAGGTCGTCGAGAAGATCATCGATGGCAAGGCTTCCGTCCATGCCACGCGCGGCGTGCTCGACCTGGGCGCCGATACCCTGCCCAAGCTGATGCAGGACAACACCGACCGCAACCGCACCTCCCCGTTTGCCTTCACCGGCAATAAGTTCGAGTTCCGTGCCTGCGGCTCCGAGCAGAACGTCTCCGACTCCAACCTGGTGCTCGATGCCGCCGTGGCCAAGTCGCTCAAGTCCTTCGCCGACGCACTCGAGGGTACGCCCGAGGATGAGTTCCAGGACGCTGCGCTCGAGTACTGCAAGAAGGTCCTGACCGACCACCAGCGCATCCTGTTCTCCGGTGACGGCTACTCCGATGAGTGGCCCGTCGAGGCCGAGAAGCGCGGCCTTGCCAACAACAAGACCACGGCCGACGCCCTGCCCGCCTTTGTTTCCGATAAGGCTATCGCGCTCTTTGAGGAGACGGGTGTCCTGACCAAGGCCGAGGCTCAGTGCCGCTACGACTGCAAGCTCGAGAAGTACAACAAGCTCATGAACATCGAGGCTACCACGATGGTTCGCGAGGCGCGTCGTACCTATCGCCCGGTCATTACCGCCTATGCCACCAAGGTCGCTAAGGGCCTTGAGACTATTCGCGCCGCCGGCGCCGAGGCCGCCATGCAGTGTGAGCAGAACACGCTCAACAAGCTCTGCAACGGCATCACCACCATCAACGACTCCATCAAGGCGCTCGACGCCGTGCATCAGAAGGCCGAGGGCCTCGATGGTCAGGAGCAGGCCAACGTGTACGCGCACGAGGTCGTTCCCGCTATGGATACGTTGCGCGCCGCCGTGGATGCCATGGAGGAGATCGTGGCTGCCGACTACTGGCCGGTCCCGACCTACGACGACATCCTGTTCTACGTGTAGAGCGTAACCGACATATCGTCACGGTATTGAGCCGGGGTCCGCATCATGCGGACCCCGGTTTTTGTTTGCGAAGGACGCTTTGAAGTCCGTTTTGCCGCCTATTTGCCTAGGTATAAAGGGCTATGGCAAAAAACGTCAAATATGAGTACTGTCACAAGTCCTGTAACATTATTTATTTACAAAATATGTAGTGTTACGCAACATATGTCCAAGTACTTAGCCGATAAACGTCTGCAATTTTTCCGCCGTAGGACGCCTGACGGCTAAATCGCCTTCTGAAGGCATGAAATCGCTGTAACTAAAATGGTAACAGTACTCATATTTGCCATTTTTTGACCACAGGCCTTGCGATGATGCCGGGATCCGCACCCTGCCGGGTTCGAATCCCGGCATATCGGTAGCAAAAAGCCCGCTACCGCGAGGGTAACGGGCTCTTCAATTCAAATGGTGCCCCCAGCGGGATATCCGCGTGCGGCTGGCGCCGCCCGCTTCCGCTGCGTCGCTCCGCTCCTTGCGTGCTGCGCTGGAAAACGCTTGCGCGTTTCCTCAGCTCCGCACCCTGTCGGGTTCGAATCCCGGCATATCGGTAGCAAAAAGCCCGCTACCGCGAGGGTAACG
>URTD01000071.1 GCA_900550735.1 uncultured Collinsella sp. | reverse complement strand
GCACATCGCCATGGACGAGGGCACCATCAATACCGGTATCGCCCGTTCTACGCGCGACCGCGTCAAGATGGCGGTTTCGGACGACCCCTTTGCCCGTCAGGCCATTACGACCTTTAAAGTCCTCGAGCGCTTTGATTCCACGCGCTTTGACGATGGTTATACGCTCGTTGAGTGCCATCTGTTTACCGGTCGCACGCACCAGATTCGCGTGCATATGCGTCATATCAACCACGCCTGCGTGGGCGATCCACTCTACGGCAAGTGCGATGCGCGCGCCGACCAGGGCCTGACCAGGCAGTTCCTTCATTCCTGGCGCGTGGCGTTCGACCATCCCGTGACGGGGGAGCGCATTGAGTGCCGCGACGAGTTGCCGTGGGATCTCGCTGCGGTTCTCGACGATCTGGCTCCGCGCTCGCACGGCCGTTGGAGATGAAATCGTTCCGCAGCTCGGTCTTCTCGAAGCCTAGCCAGTATTAGGTGGTTTCTTGAACTCGGTAAGCCTGCGGTAAGATATACGATTGTTTACGTTACGCGTTGCTGGGAGCCTGCATGCTCGCCTTTTTACAAACCAACACACCCATCGTGATCTTCAACCAGATTGTCGTCACGCTGCTCACGGTCTGCTTTCTGTACCAGGTGGTCTTCTTTGTCATTGGCGCTCTTCGTGGCGAGGTCGCGCCTCCCAAGGCCAAAAAACTCCATCGCTATGCCTTTTTTATCGCGGCGCATAATGAGGAGGCCGTGATCGCCAACCTCGTTCGCTCCATCAAGGACCAGGATTATCCGTCCGAGCTCATCGAGGTTTTCGTGGTCGCCGATGCCTGCACCGACAACACGGCGCAGCTCGCGCGCGAGGCCGGTGCCATTGTTTACGAGCGCAATGACCTGGCCCGCAAGGGCAAGAGCTGGGTCATGGACTTTGGCTTCGACCGCATTCTCAACGAGTATCCCGACACGTTTGAGGGCTACTTTATCTTCGATGCCGATAACGTTATCTCCCGCGATTACGTTTCCAAGATGAATGATGCCTTTGACCAGGGCTTCCATGTGGTCACGAGCTATCGCAATTCCAAGAACTTCGGCAGCTCGTGGATCTCGGCTGCTAATGCCACGTGGTATCTACGCGAGGCGCGCTTCCTCAACAACGCGCGTAATATCTGCAAGACGTCCTGCGCTGTTTCGGGTTCGGGCTACCTCATCTCCGCCAGCGTTATCGAGGGCATGCACGGTTGGCAGTTCCACACGCTGACCGAGGACATTCAGTTCACCACGTTCTGCGCCATTCACGGCATTCGCATTGGCTATGCGCCGGCGGAGTTCTTTGACGAACAACCCGTGACGTTTAAGGCGTCCTGGAAACAGCGCATGCGTTGGACCAAGGGCTTCTACCAGGTGTTCTTTACTTACGGTAAGCACCTGGTCAAGTCGACCTTCCGCTACCATCGCTTTGCCGCCTACGACATGTTCATGACGATCGCCCCGGGTATGCTGCTGTCGCTCATCTCGATGCTCGCCAATGCGACGTTCCTGATCGTGGGTGGACTCTCGCACGGCTTTTTGGCTACCGAAGTCGAGATGCAGGCCTGTGCCGCTTCGCTCATTATGACCTTCGCCATGATGTATCTGACTTTCTTTATCCTGGCGCTGCTCACGACTATCTTTGAGTACAAGCACATTCACTGCGCGCAAAAGTGGCGTCTGGTGACTAACCTGTTTACCTTCCCGATCTTTATGTTCAGCTATATCCCCATCACGGTGGCTGCGCTGTTCCTGAAGGTCGACTGGGTCCCGACGCAGCACGCCGTCAGCGTTACCCTTGACGAGGTCATGCAAGGCGCCAAATAACCACCACCAAAACCACCGCAAAGGGGACAGGCACCTTTGTGGTGGTTTTTGCTTTTGAGCAGCTGCTCAAGGAGGTTTTCGATGATCTATATCCCGTTTTGGATTTGCATCTTTGCCGGCGCGTGGATTGATGCCCGTGAGCGGCGGTTTCCCAATGAGCTTGCCGGCGCATGTGCCGTGGCGGCGTTAGCAGGCGTTTGGCTCGACAGGGGCGTTAACACTGCACTTGATCATGCCGGTCTTGCGGTCATCGTCTACCTTGCCCTTGTGCTTACCGAGTCGCTCTGGCGTAGAGTTCGCCACGCTCCTGGCATTGGCATGGGGGACGTCAAGGCACTCTTTGCCCTTTGTACCTTCGATCCCCTGGGCGGCGTTGTCGCATTTGCCGTCGCACTCCTGGCCCTGGCCCTCTCCTGCCTCTTCACAAAATCGCGCTCCCT
The DNA here is from genome assembly GCA_900550735.1 of uncultured Collinsella sp. Lineage (GTDB taxonomy): Bacteria > Actinomycetota > Coriobacteriia > Coriobacteriales > Coriobacteriaceae > Collinsella. The sequence continues at coordinate 6,902 of URTD01000071.1, read as the reverse complement.
GCCATTGCTCCCGTTTTTAGTGCCGATTTTTGCCATAATCGAGGTCGTGGGCTGCACTCTGTAACCGATTGCGCATCGTTCTTAAGGAGCATGCCATGGCAACTAATCAAGAAACGGCCGCCATCAAGGCGCGTATGGACCGTATTCCTTCGGCGTTGTCGCCCGAGCTCGTCGAGCGCATTGCCGCCAATCGTGCTTCGGGCACTGTCAATCCGTATCGTTGCAACGACGACCAGGTCATTCGTCGTGTCGATCGCGATGCGGACAATGGCACGCTTATGCGTCCGGCGTTTATGCGCGATACCGAAAAAATCCTCCATCTACCGGCGTACACCCGTTATGCAGGCAAAACGCAGGTTTTTAGCTTTCGAAGCAACGACGACTTGTCGCGTCGTGGTCTACACGTGCAGCTCGTCTCGCGCATTGCGCGCGATATCGGTCGCGCCCTCGGGCTCAACTGCGATCTGATTGAAGCGATCGGTCTGGGTCACGACTTGGGGCACACGCCTTTCGGCCATGCCGGCGAGCGATTCCTCAACGATATCTATCACGAGCGCACGGGTCGTTATTTTTTCCATAACGTGCAGTCGGTCCGCGTGCTCGATGCGCTGTACGGTCGCAACGTGTCGCTTCAGACGCTCGATGGCGTGCTCTGCCACAACGGCGAGTACGAGCAGCGTGTGTTCGAGCTCTCGGACATGGGTTCCTTTGACCAGTTCGATCGAACCGTCGAGGATTGCATTGCCACAGGCTATAGCGCAATTGAGCACTTGCGCCCCATGACGCTTGAGGGCTGTGTCGTTCGCATCTCGGATATTCTTGCCTACGTCGGTCGTGACCGTCAGGATGCGATCGCGGCGGGCCTGCTTTCGCCCGACGTTTTTGATGATGGCCGGGGCGGTGCCTACAACAGTTGGATCCTCACGCATGCCTCTATCGATATCGTCGAGCACAGCTATGGCAAGCCGCGCATCGAGATGAGCGAGGACCTGTTCGAGGAAATCCGCCGCGCTAAGCGCGAGAACTACGAGAAGATCTATAGCAAGGGCGGCATCGAGGGCGACTCCGAAACGGAGCTGCGCGAGGCGTTCGAAAAGCTCTATGACCGTTGCCTGCAGGATATAAACGAAGGCGACGAGTCTTCGTATATCTTTAAGCATCACATTTCGCGCATTGAGCGGCAGCTTTCCTACTACAATCGCACCTATGCATGGCAGGATGATAAAGATCAGACCGTAGTGGATTACATTTCGAGCATGACGGACGGCTATTTCTGTGAGCTGACGAGCAAGCTGTTCCCGGGTCTAAAGTTTCCGCATCGTACCTATATTAACGAACGGTAGTTCGTATCCTTTCGGTATACTGGTTAGTTGAAAACGTTTTTGATTGATGCACGGGATGGCTATGGACGACCTTTTTTCTGCCTCGACGCGCGAGCGTTCCTTTAAAAATGCGCCGCTCGCGGTGCGCATGCGACCCAATTCGCTCGACGAGTACGTGGGCCAGCAAAAGGCCGTCGGTAAGGGCTCATGGTTGCGTGCCGCGATCGAGCACGACGTGCTTTCGAGCGTGATTCTGTACGGGCCTGCCGGTACGGGCAAGACGACGCTGGCCCACATTATCGCCAACCATACCAAGAGCGAGTTTGTCGAGGTCAGCGCCGTCACGGGTACCGTGAAGGACCTGCGTCGCGTGATTGATGAGGCCAAGACGCGCCTGAATACGTACGACCGCCGCACCATTCTATTCATCGATGAGATTCACCGCTTCTCTAAGTCGCAGCAGGATGCCCTGCTGCATGCAGTTGAGAACCGTACCGTCATTATGATTGGCGCTACGACGGAGAACCCGTACTTCGAGGTCAACTCGGCACTGCTCTCACGTGGTCGCGTCGTGGAGCTTGAGCATCTGAAGGATGAGGATATCGCCACGCTTATTGAACGTGCGCTTGAGGCGCCGCAGGGCTTGAACGGTAAGTTCTCGGCCGATGAGGATACGGTCAAGACCATTTGTACGCTGGCTGCGGGTGATGCACGCTCGGCCCTGACGACACTTGAGCTGGCGAGCGAGATTGCCGTTACGCGTCCCGATACCGAGGGGACGCCAGCGCCGGCGGCGGGGGAGCGCTATCCCATCACCGTGGATGACGTAAAGATTGCCAACCCGCGTCGCGGCTTTACGTATGACAAAAACGGCGACATGCACTACGACATCATCAGTGCGTTTATTAAGTCTATGCGCGGTAGCGACCCCGATGCCACGATCTATTGGCTCGCGCGCATGATCGATGCTGGGGAGGATCCTAAGTTTATCGCTCGCCGCATTATGATTCACGCTTCTGAGGATGTTGGCAACGCCGACCCGCAGGCGCTTTTGGTGGCGCATGCTGCCTTTAAATCTGCTGAAGTTATTGGCTATCCTGAATGTCGCATTAACCTTGCACAAGCTGCGCTCTATGTATGCTTGGCGCCCAAGTCCAATGCGTGCGAGGCCTCGATCGATGCGGCGCTGGCCGATATCCATTCTAGTGGGCTTCGCGAGGTGCCCAGCTACCTGCGCGATCGCCATCGCCCGGGCAGCGATGAATACGGTGTGTATAAGTATCCGCACGATTATCCCGAAGGCTGGGTCGACCAGCGCTATTTGCCCGAAGGCTTGGAACGCGGTGCATTTTGGCAGCCTGCCGGCCGCGGTTGGGAAGAATGGCGCGTAGAGCAAAGTGAACGCGACCGCAGCGGGAATGCACCGAAGTAGCTGCTGATAATTTTGTCCCACGTTGCTGCTCATGGCATGTTCGGTCCCCTTTGGGGTACCATGGAAACCGTCTGTATATCGATTCCTTTGGGAGGCTTGTATGAGTCCCATTCAAATCGCCCTGCTGCTGCTCGCTGTTGCCGGCGTGTGGGCCATCGTTGAGCTCGCGCTTACCCTGCGCAAGACCCGCACCGTTGTCGACTCGCTCGATAAGACCGTTAACGACCTCAACAACACCATCGCCGAGGCTCAGCCTGTGGTGGCAAAACTCGACGGCGCTGTCGACGAGCTTACGCCGGCACTTGCCCAGATGGAGCCGCTGCTTAAGTCGAGCAAGACGGCAGTTGATGCCCTTACCTCCAACCTCGTAGAAGTCGAGGCGGTCGTCCGCGATATTTCCGAGGTCACCGGCAGTATGGCCGAGGCCAGCAATGCCGTGTCGAGTGTGACCGACTCCGCTGCCGGTGCCGTGCAGAAACTCTTTAACAAGGTGAAGACTCCCGCGGCCGACGCCGAGCGCAAGCTTTCCGCTGCCGAAGAAGCCGAGCAGCCGACCGAGCGTGTCCTGATTGGCGAAGCCGCGGACGATGTCGCTGCTGGTGACAATGATGCACAGAAGCCTGCTGCTAAAGCAGCCCAGTATTACACCTACACGCCCGCCGAGACCACCGAGGAGTCCTGCGATGAGTAGCGAAGCAACTTGCCCCATTACGCTGACCGTTGCCGGCGACCCGCGTCTGGCGCGCCTTGTGCGCATGACGGCGGCAAATGTTGGTGCGCTCTGCTCCATGTCCGTCGATCGCATCGAGGACATTCGTATGGCTGCCGAGGAAGCATTTATTTTCGGCTGCACGGCTGTTGATTCCGATGGCATCTCGATCAAATTCGATGTCGACGAATCTCACGTTGGCATGACCTTTACCTTTGGCGATCAGGCGACTGTCGATGAGGATGATCAGGCTGCCGTGTATGCCGAGCTCATTTTGGCTAGCGTGTGCGATTCCTACGAAAAGACTGCGGCGCCTCTGACGCTTTCCCTCGACCTCAAGGCGGATATCTAATATGACCGAACGTTCCCGGAGCGGTAAGACCGCTTGGGACAAGGAGAAAACCCGCGAGCTGTTTCGTCGCTACAAAGAAACCGGTGATCCGGACGCGCGCGAGCAGCTCGTCATGTCCCATATGAACCTGGTAAGGTTTCTTGCCAACAAATTTAAGAATCGCGGCGAGCCGCTCGACGACCTCATGCAGGTCGGCTATCTGGGTTTGCTCAAGGCTATCGACCGCTTTGACCCTGAGCGCGGGCTCGAGTTCACAACGTTTGCGACACCCACTATCCTGGGCGAGATCAAACGCCATTTCCGCGACAAGGGCTGGAGCGTGCGCGTGCCCCGTCGCTTGCAGGAGCTCTCGGCCAAGGTCAACCAGGCTACCGATAAGCTCACCAACGAGCTACAGCGCTCGCCTAAGGTTGAGGAAATCGCTGAGTACTTGGACGTGACGGTCGATGAGGTGCTGGAGGCCATGGAATCGTCTTCGGCCTATACCTCGGTGCCCATCGAGGCTCCTGGTGCGTCCGATTCCGACGATGCCCCCTCGATTCTCGATCGCTACGCCGACGACGACAATGAGCTCGACTTTACCGATGACCGCTTGGTGATCGAGGAAGCCATCCGTGATTTCTCGCCGCGCGAGCGCGAGGTTATCGAGCTGCGCTTTGTAAAGGGCATGACCCAGATCGAGATCGCCAAGAAGCTGGGTATTTCTCAGGTGCAGGTTTCGCGCCTGCTGCGCCGCACGCTTAAGAAGATTCAGGACAAGATCGACCCCGACGGAGTGATGATTCGTTCATGAGTGAGCGCCCCCAACAAACCGATCGCGTGCTGCGCGACACCCGCATTCTGACGCTTCGCATTTGGGCTGTTGTCGGCTGCATTGTCATCGCCGCTGTCATCTTTAACCTTATGGGCATGCTGGCGCCGGTTATCGAGTTTCTCGCCGTCGGCTCCATCATTGCTTTTGTGATGTCCCCGATCACCAACTGGCTCGAGCACCATGGCGTGAATCGCGGCATCGGTTCGCTTATCGCGCTAATTGTTGTTGTTGCCGTGCTCGTCGGTGTCGTTTGCATCTTGTCGCCGATTCTCTTTGGTCAGATCATGGAAGTCCTGAGCCGCCTGCCCGAGCAGCTTCGTGTTGCGGGTGGCGATCTCAACGAGATGATCTCGCATGCAAAGACGCTCAACAACACGCCGCTCAAGGAGTATTTGGACGATAATCTTTCGTCGCTGGTTGCCGTGGCATCGAGGTATGTGTCTCAGATTGCCGCCGAGCTTGGTCGTGGTGTGTTCCCACTCATCACCAATACGGCCTCGCAGCTGTTCGTTATCTTCCTTGGCCTGGTGCTTGCCTACTGGATGGCCTGCGACTACCCTCGCATGCACCACGAGATTTGCACCATCATCGGTCAGGAGAAGGAGACCTCGTACCGCTTTATGGTCGCCATCCTTTCTCGCTCTGTCGGCGGCTACATGCGCGGTATGGTCGTGACGTCCATCTGCGGTGGTTTCCTCGCCTTTATCGGTTTTATGATCATCGGCCATCCGTATGCGGCGCTCATGGCTATCTTTACCGGCATCATGCATTTGGTTCCGGTCGTCGGTCCCTGGGTGAGCGCAGCAATCGCCACGGTGCTCGGTTTCATGTTCAGCCCCATGTTGGCGTTATGGACGCTCGTCGTGACGATGGTCGCGCAAAACGTCACCGATAACGTCATTTCGCCCAAGGTCATGCAGAGCTCGGTGCAGGTGCATCCCATCATGAGCCTCACGGCGCTCGTTATTGGCTCGGCACTCATGGGCCCCATCGGCATGATTATTGCCATCCCGCTTTGTGCGGCCCTCAAGGGTATCTTCGTGTACTACTTCGAGAATGAGACCGGCCGACAGCTTGTGGCCTATGACGGCGCCGTGTTTAAGGGCACGCCGTACCGCGATGCCGATGGCAACCCGGTCGCCGCCTACGACGCGCTCGGCGACGACACCTTCATCTACGAGTCCGAGCTCATCGGCAACGAGACTGCGCCCGAGGCCAAGGCCATGCCCAAGCCCGATCTCGATAATCCCTGGATCAAGCTCTCTGGTCTGCAGCCCGATGCGACGGGCTTCTTCAAGAACCCCTTCGCTAAGGATGACGATTCCAACACGGATGACGACACCAAAACCGGCATCGACGGCTCCATGGACGATGATGACAACTAGCGGGGTAATTCGGATTAATATTCATACGCGCTAACATGCAATTTCGCTGAAGGGCCGGCATTGTGCCGGCCCTCTTTTTTGCACAGGCGCGGCGGGATGGTAATATCGTTACGTTTGAACTGTTTCGATGTGAAACCGAGGAGATTCCCTCTATGAGTGCTGACTACCCGTCAATGACTACGGCCGAGATTCGCTCCAAGTTCCTCAACTTCTTTGAGGAGCGCGGTCTTAAGCTCTATCCTTCTTCGTCTCTTGTTCCCGACGATCCTTCGCTGCTGCTTGCCAACGCCGGCATGAACCAGTTTAAGGAGTACTACCAGGGCAAGAAGACCATGAAGGAGATCGGCGCGATTTCCTGCCAGAAGTGCGTCCGCACCAACGACATCGATTGCATCGGCGAGGACGGCCGTCACCTGTCCTTCTTCGAGATGCTCGGCGACTTTTCTTTTGGCGGCGTCTCCAAGGAGCAGGCTTGCGCCTGGGCCTTTGAGCTCATCACCAAGGAGTTCAAGCTGCCGCTCGACCGCCTGTACTTCACCGTCTTTACCGAGGACGACGAGACCCACGACGTGTGGCGTTCTCTGGGCGTTGCTGAGGACCACATCTCCCGCCTGGGCGAGGACGATAACTTCTGGGCCGCTGGCCCCACCGGTCCCTGCGGTCCGTGCTCAGAGATCTACTTTGACATGGGCGAGGAGGTCGGCTGCGGCAGCCCCGACTGCAAGCCCGGCTGCGATTGCGATCGCTACCTCGAGTTCTGGAACTGCGTGTTCACCCAGTTCGACGGACAGGAAGACGGCACGCTCGCGCCGTTGCTCACCAAGAACATCGATACAGGAATGGGCCTCGAGCGCATCGCCGCCATCATGCAGGGCGTTACCAACAACT
>URTD01000070.1 GCA_900550735.1 uncultured Collinsella sp. | reverse complement strand
GAGCGTCTTGAGGCGGGTGGCGTATTCCTCATCCTTGCCCGGCAAAAAGACAAAGTGCATGTCCTCGAAGCTGCGCAGGAAGGGGAGTGTGCGGTCCATCTCCGCGCGAAAGCGAACGTACGGTTGAGGCAAACTGGCACCGGCCATCACCAACACAACGGTCTTGTCAGCGGGGAGATTGAACTTCTCGAGTTCTTCCTCGCGATTGTAGTCCGTATCAAACCCGGCGCGAATGGGGATGCCTGTAATGCGGATTTTGGTCTCGGGAACTTTACGGGGGCGAAGTGTCTCGGCCATAAATTCGTTGGCTACGCAGAACAGATCGGTGTCCTTGTGGGGCCAAAAGCCTTCGACTTCATAGTCTGTTGGTACGCAGATGACGGGATAATCGATACCCGTGATGACGCGGGCACCCACAGCGACGTTGGCCGCCGTGATGTGTGTTGCGACCACGGCTATGGGCCTGCGGGTGCGGACATATTCGTTGAAGGCAGGGAACATAATACGTGACCATGCCGTGCCTCCGCCCCAGAGCAGATGTCCCGTAAACGTGTATCGCCAGGTTAGGTCATATATGGGACGCGTGGCGCCGGTAAACGAAGCTGCTGTTTTATTACCATCGAACCTAATACGTCCAAAATCGAGGATATCCAGGACTTCGATCTCAACATCCTCAGGGATTCCCTTGGTGCCGCTGATAAGGTCAAATGCTTGTGCAATCGCGTTGGCGGCGGCTTTGTGGCCCGATCCAACCGATGCGTGCACGATGGTTACTAGGGGTTTTTGTGCAGGTGAAACGGTCATTTGCTCCGGTTGGGGCTTGCATGGGCAGGGGAGCGCTATTGCTCGTCTGCATTTGATCCATCGATAACTCCCCTTCAGCTTTGTTACGCGATTTATCATTGTAGTGCATGAGTGTCATGTTCACGTAAATTTGGGTATGAGCGCAAAGAACGCCAATCTTTCGACAGGAGGTCTCTTCATGACTACCCATCAGCCGATCGATGTTGCTATTATCGGCGGCGGCCCTGCGGGCTATGCTGCAGCCATTTACGCCGCGCGCGCCAACCTAACGACGACCGTGATTGAGCAGGGCATGTCGGGAGGACAGATCGCCACAACCAATGAGGTCGAGAACTATCCGGGCATTCCGCTACTGAGCGGCGCTGAACTCGGTGAGCGATTCCAACAACATGCAGAAGGCCTAGGGGCTCAGGTTGAATGGAGCATGGTGACGGGTGTCGATTACGATGCCGGCTCCAAATTGTTTACCGTTCATCACGATGTTGGTGATACGACGGCTAGGAGTGTTATCGCTTGCATGGGTGCCACGCCGCGTCCGGCAGGTTTCGCTGGCGAGGATACGTATCGCGGTCGTGGCGTTTCGTATTGCGCGACGTGTGACGGCATGTTCTTCCGTGGCAAACAGGTCTTTGTAATCGGTGGTGGCAATTCGGCATGCGAGGAAGCTCTGTTCTTGTCAGAAATCGCCAGCAGCGTGACCATCGTTTTGCGCCGCGATCAGTTCCGTGCCCCCGATGGTGTGGTTCAAAAAGTTCTTGCAAAAGATAATATTTCAGTTAGGTACCAAACTAGTATTGTGGAGCTCTCGGGCGAAGCCATGCCAACGACGATTACCTTTAAGGACAATGCATCCGGTGAGACTCATACCGATTCATTTGAGCCCGGCTCGTTTGGTATCTTTGTCTTTACCGGGACGCAACCCCATACCGAGCTTGTTGAGCATCTAGTCGATCTGGCGCCTGATGGCGGCATTCTGACTGATGAATCCATGGCGACCCGCACGCCAGGTCTATTTGCCGCTGGCGACATCCGTTCCAAGCTTTTACGTCAGGTTGTGACCGCCGTTTCTGATGGAGCCATAGCGGCAACCAGAGCATACGCATTTCTCCACGGATAAGTACGATAATATATCTTATGTAATGTTGTTATCAATTTACTAAGTGGCGGGACGATGTATCAGTGCTCCGTCCCGCCAATTTTCTTGCCGGCTATGTGGTATGCAAAACTAGATTACGTAGAATACAATATAAAAATGAACGGAGGACCTTTATGAATCACGTTAAACACGTTATTCCGATGTCTGATTCGTCGGTCAGCATTAAGCCTGAGGATATTCAGCCCACTGTGCTGCCCGATGCATTTATTCAGTCCGATATCGTGCGCAAACTCAATACGTTGAGTCTGCCGCGCTATGACCAGTTGCCAAATGTGACGCTCTACCGCGACCAGGTCATTGAGTATGTTGCGCTGTGGATGGAGCCGCTGTCCATTTGCGTTGAGCAACCCATCATTACGCCATCGATGATCAATAACTACGTAAAGGTCGGCCTAGTGCCTGCTCCGGTCAAAAAGCAATATGGCCGCGAGCAGATTGCCCGCCTGATCGCTATCTGCATCTTTAAACAGGTGCTACCTATTGCTGCTGTGCAGGCACTCTTTAACATTCAGCGTTTGAGCTACGATGCCCCGACGGCCTTCGATTATGTGGTCGATCAGCTCGAGGCATCGATTCGTTCGGCGTTTTCCGTCGAGCAGACGCCGGTTCCCGATACGGCGCATCAGGTAACGCGTGAGTCGCTGCTTGTGCGCAGCGCGGTATCGTCCTTCGTTTCGAAGGCGTACCTGATGAGCTATCTCAAGTTCAACGGGTTTAATAGCTAGTCGACGTATAAAACGGGCGGGATAAAGAGGCATCTGTCGCTTTATCCCGCCCGTATTTTTGCTTGGTTGGACTTTATTTGCCCGAAGCTACGCCCATGCCGTAGCCGATGATTAGGCCGTGCATCTCGGCGTAATAGGAATCCAGGCCGTTGCAGGGCATGATGATGGTCTTGGAGCCGGGCCAATGCTCGACTATGCGGTCAGTAAGCGCCTGTGCTCCAGCTTCGTTCTCAACGTGATCGATGATGACCTCGCCGCCCGTAAAACCCTCGGCTTCCATGGTGTCGATGATCTTGTTGAGCATCTTCTTTTCGCCACGCGTGTGCCCGACGAGTTCGATTTTACCGGCCTCGCTCGCCGTGCCCAAAATGCGGATATTGAGCTTGTTGGCAATGACGCCGGCTGCCTTAGGGATACGTCCGGCTTTGGCCAGGTTTTCGTAATTGCACAAGCTGAAGAGGATTTTGCTGTTCTGCTCAAGGCTATCGAAGTATGCGCAAGCGTCCTCGAATGAGACATCCGGATTGCTTGCAAGATAGCGGTCGAACAGCAAGAAAATGAGGTCCATTTTGCCGCCAGCTGCGCGCGAATTGACTAGATGAATCTGCCGGTCGGGCTCCTCGGCAAGAACCATATCGCGAGCCGTGGCTGCTGCGTTGTAGCTGCCCGACACGCCCTCAGAGATCGGCATGCAGATGGTCTTGTCTGCCAATTTGAAGAGCTCGGCCCACTCCCCTACGCTGGGACAAGCGCTCGAAGAAGCGTTCGTCTCCGCCTGAACAGCGCAGTTGAGTTCATGAACATCGAGTGAAAGGTCATCGACGAATTCACGCTCCCCCACTCGAATTTTGAGGGGCGCAAATGCAAAGGTGGTATGGGGCGCAGTCGGTTGCCAATCGCGGAGGTTACAGCTTGAATCGGAGATAAGTGCCCAGCTCATAGAGGGTCCTTTCTAATTGTTCCTCAACAATTATAGCCATCTTGCAAACTGAATGTGCGGCTATCTAGTTTTGAATACTAGATAGCCGCACAATATTAGAGAAAAACGAATGGACCTCGCGACTTAAAGCCACGAGGTCCACATTCACACGCTGTGTAAGATGACTTAGTAACGCACGAAGATATAGTTATTGTTCATGCCGGCGGCAACGGAGCTGATGATAACACCCGTGTTGTAGTCGGAAGCATGAATCATCTGACCACCACCGATGTAAATGCCGGTGTGGTACGAGTTGACCACAACGTCACCGGGCTGCGGATCGGACACACGCGTCCAGCCCATAAAGGTGCCCGTGGTGCCCAGGCGGCAATAGCGACCAGTGAGGCAATAGCTAACAAAACCAGAGCAGTCGAAACTGTTCGGGCCAATTCCGCCCCAGGAATAGGCGCAACCAAGCTTGCTGTATGCACGCGAGACAACAGAACCGCCATCGACGGACTGGCTCGGAGCAGAAGGCGTCGGAGCCGGAGCAGGCGTGGAGGGCTGCGGCGTCGGAGCAGGTGTCGGCGTGGGCGCCGGAGTGTTGCCGCCCTGGTTGTTGTTATTGCTGGTCTGGCCACCGTTGTTGGTGTTCTCGGTCGTACCGGCAGTCTCGTTGCTCACCGTGGCCTTCTCGGCGGTGCTGGCGTTGATGCCGGCCTGCAGCGCGGCGTTGGCCTCGGCCTCTGCGGCAAGCTCGGCCTGCAGCTGCGAATCCAGGGAGTTTACGACGTTCTGGGCTTCAGCCTGCTGGGCGTTAAGCTCGTCGACCTTCTTTTGCGTGGTGGCGACGTTCTTCTCCTGCTCGGCCTGCTTATCGGTGAGCTGCTGCTTAAGCTCCTTGACCTCTTGAATGGTCTGAGCCTGCTTATCGGAAACTTTGCCGTAGTAGAACAGACGGTTGAGCATATCGCTCAGGTCGTCGACGCCCGTCAGAACCTGAAGAAGGCTCAGACCACCGGTCTTGTACTCGCCGGCGACATAGGTCGAGAGCTTAGCCTGACCATCGGCGATCTCCTGCTGCTTTTGCGTGATCTCGCCGGCAGTCTGATCGAGCGCCTGCGTCTGCGTGGCGAGCTCATCGTAAATCTGCTGGGTTTGGGTACCGATCTGCTCGAGCTTCGTACGAGCAGCGGCAAGGTCGGATGCGGTATCGGCGTAGGCAGGAGCCGCGAGGCCCAAGCCCAAAACACAAGCGAGGGTTGCCGTAGCAGCGCAGCGTGCCATGTTTTTGTGCGTGTTTGCTGTGCGCATGTAGCTTCCTTTCCAGTAACTAAGGGTAACGGCTAGTCCACCGTCACCCGGCTAAAGAGCTCCACATCGTCATCAGACGGCGTGAGCTTCTCGCGCGGGTTGAGAAACGCAAGCTCAAGGATACAACCGTACCCGACAAGCTTTGCGCCCATATCTCGCACCAGTTTACCTGTTGCCTCGACGGTTCCGCCCGTCGCGACCAAGTCGTCCAGAATTAACACGGTATCTTTAGAGCTGATAGCGTCGGCATGGATCTCAATGGAATCCGTTCCGTACTCGAGCTCGTAGCTCTGGCTTACGGTCTCGCGCGGCAGCTTGCCCGGTTTACGTGCGGGAACAAAGCCGGCGCCAAGGGCTACAGCCACCGGTACGCCAACCATAAAGCCGCGAGCCTCGGGACCCACGACCTTGGTGATTCCCATGCCGGCAAAGTGCTCGGCGAGGGCATCGGTCATGGCTTTGAGTGCCTCGGGATTGCCAAAGAGCTGCGTGATGTCTTTAAAGATGACTCCGGGCTCGGGATAGTCGGGGATGTCGACGATTTGAGATTCGAAGTCGTACATTACATGACCTTTCAATGGGTTGCCGAAACTTCGGCAGCGGTTATTTGGCCGCGGTGGCGGTGCCGGAGTGCGAAGGGGCGACGACCTTGAGCGGCTTTACGAGAGAATCCTCGTGCGAAGCCGGCGCGTCTGCCTCTTCGTTTTTGGCCTTGGTGGACTCGGAGCGAGTGATTTCCTCATCGAGTGCATCGATGTCGGCGTCCTCGACCACGGCGTTGAGCGACTCAAAAACGCGGTTCTTGAGCAGCGCGGTGTGCACGCCCTCCGTCAGGTCGTGAAGCTTCTTAAACGCACGCTCGAGCTTGGCGTCGCGCTCGTCATCGGAGGTATCCATGCCGAGCATGCTCACAAGCACCTGCTCAAACATCGAGGACTCGCGGTTGGCGGAAGACACGTACTGACGCAGGTTGCGCGGCTCGATATGGAAGCGCGACAGCTCGGAGCAGTAGCGGATGATCGGAAAATCGCGACCATCGACAAGCTCGCGATTCTGCGGACTCTTGATGATGCGAATAAGGTCGTTCTCGGCGAGCGAGCGGATAAACGAAATTTCGACGCCCAACATATCGGGAATGGTCTCGATGGGATGCAGCTTTTGCTTAGTCTCCTTGGGCTCCGTCTTGAGCGGAACATCGGATAGCAAGCCCACCTCGTAGGCGAGCGTTGACAGGTCCGTGGCGTTTTCCAAGCGCTGCTTAATCACGTTGAGCGGCATGTAGCGGGTCTTCTGCAAGTGCAGGATGACCTCCAGACGATCAACGTCCTCCTTAGAGTACTGACGGTATCCCTTAGGCGTACGATGAGGGGTAATGAGCCCCTCATCCTCTAGAAATCTAATTTTTGAGTTCGAAAGATCGGGGTATGCGCCTCGAAGTAGGTTGACGACTTGGCCGATACTCAGATAGTTGCGTTCGGCCATGCCCTACTCACCGGTTTCGATGCGCTCCGGCGTGCTCTCGTGGTAGATGAGCGTAAACGTACCGATCTGAAGAACCGTCGTGCAGCGGGGCTGCATTGACAATGGCACCGTCGACCCAGGTACCATTGAGCGAGCCCAGGTCCTCGATGCGAGCGCCGAGGCCCTCGCGAATAATGCGCGCGTGGCTGCGCGAAACGGTCATGTCATTAAGGAAGATGCCGTTCGCGGGATCGCGGCCGATGGTGGTCACGTCGTCCTCGAGCTCAAAGGCGGCACCAGTCTGCGGACCCTTGACGATGGACAGGACGGGGGCGGTGATGCGCACGTTGGCCATGAGGTCGGGAACGGTGACGTCGCTTGAAGGCACGCGGAATACGCAGGTAGCGTCAGCAGTCTTATCATTCTGAGGCATATTGTTAACCATGTTGTCCATGACAACCCCTAACTTATCGCGGACGTGCCGCAAATAATGAACCGTACGTAATCATACCCCAACGAATCAGTCTTCGATTTCGGGGTTCAGAAAGTCGATGTCCTCGTCCTCGGGATGCGCGAGAGCCTGTTTAATGGCCACTCCGCCCTTAATGGAGTAGATGACAGCCGTGAGCATGGAGAAGATCACGCCGCCGTACACAAAGAAGATGCCGAGGGGCACCGAGCTTCCGTTGAGGCCCGGGAAGGCCGTAAGGGTTGAAGATAAAAGGTGCAGGCCGTCAATAACGGGGAAACCGAGCAGCATGAGTGAGAAGCCGGTCATGAGCAGCGCCGTGGCAATCTTTCCGGGAAAGACCACATCGATGGGGCGACGGTGATAATGACGCACGATAAGCGTGCCGATGCCCAGATAGATGTCGCGGCCGATAATGAGTACGCAGACCCAGATGGGCAGCTCTCCGCGGACCACCAGTCCAAGTACGCCGGTGAACAGCAGCGCACGGTCGCAAATGGGATCAATGACCTTGCCGAGCCACGAGACCGTCTTAGTCATGCGGGCGATCTGACCGTCCATCCAGTCGGTGGAGGCGGCAACGGCGTAGATAACGATGGCGATGACACGGTTGTTATCCGTCACAAACAGGTACAGAAATACCAGGGTGAGGATCAGGCGCGTAAAGGTGATGAAATTGGAGATCGTAAAGATCTTATTCGACGGGTAATCGGAAGTGCCGATAAGCTCCTTTTTGATCTTCTTTTTGATGCCCACAGGACTCCCCCGCTGGTTAACGACAAAACTTTCGATACTATACCCGTTCCTGCGATGTCTATCCAGCGCAAGCATAGAGAGTCCAGACATGTGGAGGGCGCCTCTGGGCTGCGCTGGATTCTGCATTTGTGTACATCAGCCTCCAAAAACGACATTTTTCGGCATCTTTGGTGGCTGGTGTACACGTTTTGATTCGGTGATTACATCGATCGGGAAAGTTGTTGCTTTAAGCAAATGCGTACGGGTCGAGAAGGGCTGGCGCCAAAAGAGCCCAACGGCCGTTACGGCTTCGTTAGAAACGCGCCCCATCATGGATGGTGAACCCGAAAGGTAAGGCGCGCGGGCACGGCGACTCGGCCCGCGCGCCCGGAAGAGAAAGGATAAGCCCATGGATTACATGCTCGAGACGCGCGGGCTCACCAAGCGCTTCGGCCGCGGCGACCAGGCGCAGGACGCCGTGGCCGACGTGAGCCTTCATATCCGCGAGGGCGAGGTGTACGGGCTGCTCGGCCCCAACGGCGCCGGCAAGTCGACAACGCTCAAGATGATCTGCGGGATGCTGCGGCCGACGGCCGGGGAGATCCTCTTTGCCGGGCACGCCTGGCGCCGCGAGGACCTCTACGCAATCGGCAGCCTCATCGAGGAGGCGCCGCTCTACCCCAACCTCACCGCGCGCGAGAACCTGCGCGTGCGCACCACGCTGCTGGGCCTTCCCGAGAGCCGCATAGATGAGGTGCTCGCCGCCGTGGACCTCGCGGACACTGGGAAGAAGCGCGCCGGGCGCTTCTCGATGGGCATGCGGCAGCGCCTGGGGCTCGCGCTGGCGCTGATCGCCCGGCCACGCCTGCTCGTGCTCGACGAGCCCACCAACGGCCTCGACCCCATCGGCATCGAGGAGCTGCGCGACCAGATCCGCGGCTTCGCGGCGGCGGGCACGACGGTGATCGTCTCGAGCCACATCCTCTCCGAGGTGCAGCAGATGGCGGACACCATCGGCATCATCTGCGGGGGGCGCCTCGCCTACGAGGATGCGCTTCGGCCCGGGCAGGACCTCGAGGAACTCTTCATGAGCTTCTGCCGGGAGGGGCGTCGAGCGCGCGGGGAGGTGGCGGCATGACGGGCGAGAAAGGCGGCCTGCTCGCGGGCCTGCGCGCCGAGGCCCTGAAGTCGCGCCACGCGGCACCGGTTCGCCTGGCCGTGCTCATGGCGCTGCCGATGCCGCTGCTCGGCGCGATGCCCTACCGGGGCGTGCAGATCTTCAGCGCGTGGAACTACTGGTACGCGCTCTTCCTGCCCGTGTCTCTCTCACTCGTGGTGGCGTGCGTCGCGCGGGCGGACGCTCGCACGCGGATGCGGGGGCTTCTGGGCCTGGGCTTCCCGCTCGGGCGCGCCTGGTGGGCCAAGGCGCTCTGGTGCCTCGCGCTTTGCACGCTCTCGAACCTCGTGGTCTTCGGCATCTACCTCGCGGGCTCGGCGTTCTCCTCGCAGGGCCTCACGGCCGCGGGCACGCTCACGATGCTCCTCTGCGCGCTCGCCAACACGGTGACCGCGGCGTGGATGATCCCCGCAGGGCTCTTCCTCACGGCGCGGCTCGGCATGCTCGCGGGCATTTTCTGCCCGCTCGCCGCGCAGCTCATG
>URTD01000069.1 GCA_900550735.1 uncultured Collinsella sp. | reverse complement strand
AAGATAGCAACATGGTTAAGATCATAGCGGCCTGATAACAGAGCATCCATGATCTGGCCGACAACAATCAGTGACGGATAGCAGGCATCATTATTTACATACTTAAGACCTGTGTTAACATCTTCCATACCACCCTGATTTAAAACTTCAACGTTATATCCACAAGACTGCAGAGCAGGCTCTAAGAATTCAAAATGGATCGGAGACATCTGAGGAACTAACAGTGTATAGTTCTTACGCATCTCTTTTGTAAATTCCACACGTTTGATCGCTGGAGATACAGGTTTTGGTTCAATCTTATGTTTTTTACGGACACGGACAGCACTGATCAGTGAGCGGATACGGATTCTTGCCGCTCCAAGGTTATTAACCTCATCAATCTTTAATACTGTGTAGATACGTCCGGATTTTGTTAAGATATCTTTCACTGTATCAGTTGTAACAGCATCCAGTCCGCAACCGAAAGAGTTGAGCTGGATCAGGTCCAGGTCGTTGCGCATCGTCACAAAACGAGCGACGGCGTACAGGCGGCTGTGGTACATCCACTGGTCGACGACGCGGATGGGACGCTCGGGCTTCACCAGATGCGCGAGCGAATCCTCGGTAAAGACCGCAAAGCCAAAGCTCGAAATAAGCTCGGGCAGGGCGTGGTTGATCTCGGGGTCGTTGTGGTAGGGACGACCGGCGAGTACGATGCCGTGGCCGCCGTGGTCCTCGACCCACTTAAGAGCCTCCTCGCCCATGGTCTGGATGTCCTCGTGGAAACGCGCATCGGCCTCAAAGGCAGCGTTGACGGCGGCATCGACCTCGGAGCGCGTGATCTTGGGACCGCGCACGCGACCGCGACCGGCTTGCGCATCGGCCACACGGTCGACGGCGAGCACCTGGTACAGACGGCGCTTGAGCTCGGTCTTATCGTGATAGGGCACAAACGGGTACAGGAACTCGATGTTCTGCTCGCGGATCTCGTCAATATTGAGCGCTAGCGCCGTGGGATAGCTCATGACGATGGGGCAGTTGTAGCAGTTGCCGGCGGTCGGATCCTCCTTGCGCTCCCAGCGCACGCACGGCATCCAGATGAAATCGACATCGCGGTCGATAAGGTTCATCACGTGGCCGTGGCTCATCTTTGCCGGGTAGCACACGCTCTCGGACGGCATGGACTCAATGCCCGCCTGGTAGGTCTTTTTGCTCGACTGGTCGGACAGCTGCACGCTAAAGCCCAGGCGCGTAAAGAACGCATGCCAGAAGGGGTAGTTCTCGTACATGTTGAGTGCGCGCGGGATGCCGACGGTGCCGCGCGGGGCCTCGTCGGGGCTCAGCACCTCGCGGTTAAAGAGCAGCTCGTTTTTCTTTTTGAAGAGGTTGGGGGCCTCGGTCTTCTGCTTTTTGTGGCCGGCGCCCTTCTCGCAGCGGTTGCCGGTAATGAAGCGCCTGCCGCCGCCAAAGTCGTTGACGGTAAGCTGGCAGTTGTTGGAGCAACGGCCGCAGCGGACATGCTTTTGCGTCACGGTGAGGTGCGCGATGTCCTCGGCCGAAAGGATGGTCGAGGTGCCGTTCGCGCCGGCGCGATCGCGGGCGAGCAGGGCAGCACCATAGGCACCCATGCAGCCGGCGATGTCGGGGCGCACGGCGTGGACGCCGGTGAGCTGCTCAAACGCGCGCAGCGTGGCATCGGACATAAAGGTTCCGCCCTGAACGATCACCTGGCTGCCGATCTCCTTGGGGTCGCGCAGCTTAATGACCTTGAACAGGGCATTCTTGATGACGGAATAGGACAGGCCGGCCGCGATGTCGCCCACCGTGGCGCCTTCCTTTTGCGCCTGCTTGACGCGCGAGTTCATAAAGACCGTACAGCGACTGCCCAGGTCCACCGGGGCCTTGGCATGAATGGCGGCATCGGCGAACGCGCGCACGTCCATGTTCATAGAGACGGCGAAGCTCTCGATAAAGCTACCGCAACCCGACGAGCAGGCCTCGTTGAGCATGATGTGCTCGATGACGCCGTCCTTGACGCGCAGGCACTTCATGTCCTGGCCGCCGATATCCAGGATAAACTCGACGCCGGGCAGGAACGCCTTGGCGCCGCGCAGATGCGCGACGGTCTCGATCTCGCCGGAGTCGGCCTTGAGGGCCTCGATGAGCAGCGCCTCGCCATAGCCCGTGGTGGTCACGTGGCCGATGGTGCAGCCGGCGGGGATGTGGTTGTAGAAATCGGCCATGATGACCTTGGCCGTGCCCAGGATGTCGCCGTTGTTGTTGCCGTACCAGGTGTGCAGCAGCTGACCGTCCTCGCCCACGAGCGCGGCCTTCATGGTGGTGGAACCGGCGTCGATACCGATGAACACGCGGCCGGTGTAGCCGTCGAGTTTGCCCTTGGGGACGACCTCGGTGTCGTGGCGATCCTTGAACTCGGCAAAATCATCGTCGGTGGCAAAGAGCGGATCCAGACGCTCGACCTCGGCACCCTGCGTGTCACCCAGGGCATCGATGGCCTCGATGAGCTGCGGGAACGTGCTGAGCTTGTTGGACTCGTGCGCCATGGCGGCGCCGCTCGCCACAAACAGGTGAGCGTTTTGGGGCACGATACGATGATCCTCGTCCAGGTTGAGCGTGAGGTAGAAGCGGTGGCGCAGCTCGGAGAGATACTGCAGCGGGCCGCCCAGGAAGGCGACGTTGCCGCGGATGGGGCGGCCGCACGCCAGGCCCGAGATGGTCTGGGTCACGACAGCTTGGAAGATGGAGGCGGCGACGTCCTCGGGGCGGGCGCCTTCGTTGAGCAGCGGCTGGACGTCGGTCTTGGCAAAGACGCCGCAGCGGCTGGCGATGGGATAGATGGTGGTGGCGTTGGCCGCGAGCTCGTTGAGGCCGCTCGCGTCGGTGTGCAGCAGGGTTGCCATCTGGTCGATGAAGGCGCCCGCACCGCCGGCGTCGGTGTCCAGAAGGGCCGCCATCTGGTCGATGAAGGCGCCCGTGCCGCCGGCGCAGGTGCCGTTCATGCGCTGCTCGATGCCGTTATCGAAGTAGATGATCTTGGCGTCCTCGCCGCCCAACTCGATGGCGACATCGGTGGCCGGGATGAGGGTCTCGACGGCACGCTTGCTGGCGATGACCTCCTGGACAAACTCCAGGTCGAGCCACTGGGACAGCAGCAGGCCGCCCGAACCGGTGATGGCGCAGGTCATTTGGGCCGTCGGCAGCACGGTCGCAGCACCCTCGAACAGGTCGCGGGCGCAGGCACGGACGTCGGTGTGGTGGCGCTGGTACTTGGCGTAGACAATCTGGTTGTCGTCGTTGAGCACAGCGAGCTTAACGGTGGTGGAGCCCACGTCGATGCCCAGGTGCAGGTTGCCGCGAGCGTTCTCGGGGTTGAAGATCGCGCCTTCGGGGGCGTGGGCGGCGGTGGCGACTGCGGGCTCGGTAGCGGCGGACGTGGCTGCGTCGGCGGCAAGCGTCTCCCCTGCCACGTTCTTGGCATCGGCAACTGCCTCGGCAACTTTCTCGGCAGCCGCGGTCGCGGCCTTCTGCGCGACATCCACCACGGCGGGCGCGGCCTCGCGTGCGGCAGCGACCACGCGGTCCTTAATGCCCTCGACGAGTTTGCTCATCTGTCTCTCCTCTTAGTTGTTGGACTCGACGGTTGCGGTGGTGTCGACCGCGTCCTCGAGCTGCAGGTTCAATAACTTCAGGCCGTATTCCGGCACGTTGATATCGATGGGTTGGCCATACAGGTCGCCGGGGCGCACAAAGGCGATAACCGTCATGATGCGCGCCATGGTCTCGGGCGATTCGGAAAGGTCACGCTCAAACCAACGTTGGATCATGCCGACCTCGGCACTTACGACATAGGTGACGTAGTAGTCAAAGAACGTGCCCAGCGCCAGGCCCAAGATGCCCGTCTGCGCACGCGGCACCACAGCCTCACGCGCGGTGTCGATGATCTTTTTAATAAAGGCGGGGTCGCCGCCCGGGCCCAGCAAGGCCCCGATAAGGTCGCGATTAGCCGCAAGATAGCGAAGCAGCTCAACCGAACCGGGTGCCGGCTCGAGCTCGTCGATGTTGCGGTAAAGATCAGGTAATTGAGCTGCGGTGATAAGCTCCACCCGCTCACGGATCTCGGCCAGCAAGCCGTCCTCGATTTGATTGATAAAGTCGGGAATATCGCGGTAGTGCGAATAGAACGTGCGGCGCGTAAGGCCAGCGCGCTCGGTGAGCGACGCGACATTAATGCGCGAAAGGTCGCCGCTTTCGGCAAGTTCGCTGGCAAGTGCCTGGCGAAGGGCACGCTGTGAGCGAAGGGACCGGCGATCGCATTTCTCGAGCTGGGACAAGCGTCCTCCTTGTTACTCAGCCTGTGCGCTATTGCACAGTGCGAGTATTATTGCACACCGTGTGTATCAACACGTAAAGGCAATATTTGGGATGTGACAAAGGGGCTGCCCCTTTGTCACATTCAGCGACCGCCTAGGTTGTGCCAGTTGTGCCTGGCTTTTGGAGCGGCATTGCCGATTGTTCAAAATGTCATTCGTGGGTAGAATAGTGTCGACGGCAGCCCAAGTTCTGGAAAGCTGGGCAGCGCCGTTGCTTGGATTAAGGGGTCAACGCCTTAGCGGCGGCGACCCCTTTTACGTTGCTTCGAACGTTGCTTGAGTGCCTCGGAAAGCCCGACGAGCGCCGTGGAGAACGAGACCAAAGCGGTCAGAAGTCTCACGAAATCAATCAGATCGGTCATGGGCATCACCTCCCATCAGATGGAGGGCGCTGCCCGGCACATGGAACTGCCGTCAACGATACCGATTCTATCAAAGCGCAGTTAGATATGCGAATGTTTGTTCGCATTTCAGAAGATCGGAACTCGGGTATGGCGAAGGAACAGTTCCTTTGCCATACCCGAGCTTGTCGCCGAACTGCTACCTACATTTTTCGAGTTATTCGGCCACGCTGCTGGTTCTGCATAAATGCACCACCGGGATTATCTGAGAGTTTTTGTCCTTATTTGAGCGCATACATGCCCATTTGCGCACTTACGTCACCGAATCAAACACCATTAGAGGGATGAATGTTCCTGCGAGGGCATCTTTAGCCATTTAACGACCTCCGACAGGCCGAATAACTCGAAATTTGTTGGTGGCGAAAGCGTAACAGTCCTATACGCCAAAAGCCGGCATCTCCCATGTGACAAAGGGAGCGTCCCTTTGTCACATTATTCGATGACGGTGCGGGAGTTTTGCTTGTGCATGGTGGCGAGCATGTGTTTGGGGACGGCGTGGACCATGCAGCTGCCGATGGTCGCGCTCGCGGCGGCCTTGGCGGCATCGCTTGCGTTTTTGGTCGCGTAGCTGTGGCGGAAGCGTTTGAGCATGGCAATGTCGTTGCCGCCGTCGCCGTAGACCGCGACCTCGTCCTCGGCAATGCCGTAGTAGCCCGCCAGCCAGGCCACACTCTCGCCCTTGTTGCACGCCACGTCCGTGATCTCGAACATCACCGGATCGAACGGTGCGTTGACCACGCGGTCCGAGCGCTCGGCCAAATACGCCTTAAGGTCGCGCTCCAGCTCGAGCGAGGTCACGCGGCAGTTGATCTTGCATACATCGTGACGCAAGATATCGCCGATCGACTGGTCGAAATACTGTTCCTCGTGATAGCCGCCACGCGCACGCATGCCGCGCATCACGATACGCTTGATGGGGCTGTCCTTTTTAAAGCCCGCCTGATGCATCTCAAACGATCCGCTCGAGAACATGCCATCGGGCGTGGAGCAATCAAAGCAAATGTCCGGAAACTCCTTGAGCAGCTCCTCGGTGATCTGCGGGTCGATGGTCCAGGTCTTGAGCACCTCACCATGGCTGTCGCGCACGATGGACCCATTGGAGCAGCAGGCGTCAAGCGGCAGGCCCGTAAAGCCATGCTCGCCGATCGGCAGCGTTGAGCGTCCGGTCGCGGGAACCACATGCAGGCCAGCCTCGGTCAGCTCGCGAATGGCGCGGCGGATGGTCCCATCTGCCTCGTGCAGGGCGTTCAGCAGCGTTCCGTCTAAGTCACTCGCAAACATCTTGATCATGGGCATGCCTCTCCTTCGTCTGCACGATATTGTAGACGAAGGAGAGGCATGCCCAAACAATGCCGTCACGGCGCGACGCGCCACTGCCTCCACAAATTCACGGTGCCCCAGTGCCTTAAGACATTCGCCATAAGCGACTTTTCAGCCGATAAAACAGCGCCGTCGTCAACGTCAGCACCGCAAACATGCCTGCGAATACAATCGCCGGCGTCCATCGATCATATGCGAGTCCGTAAATCAATTGGCCAATAGGCGTTGCACAGGAAAGCGTCATATAAACGAGTGCCAGCACTTTCCCGCAGAGTTTCTTTGGCGCTGACCGCTGAACGAATGAAACGATTTCGACCGATGTAATGCTTGCCCACGCCATGACCCATGCCGAGCCGGCCGCAAGCGCGGCAAATGCTAATTCACCAGGACCGCTCAGTAGTGTGACAATAATCGGTACGACTCCAAAACAAATCATCGCAACATATCGACATATGCCCTTGAAGGAAAAACGATGTGGCCAAATACCGACCAAACCACTGCCGACAAGACCACCTAAGCCCATAGCCACCTCAATAATCCCAACAAAGGATGACTGCATTCCGAGATGCTTTGCAACAATAACGGGAGCACTAATCGTTAACCCAACTAACGCAAGGTTCAAAATAGCCACAAGCAAAAACACAACGAGCAATGATTCGTTTTGAAACAGGTACCGAATCGACTCCCGAAAATCGCTTCGGCATGTCGAGCAAGTCGTACTGTCCCCTGTCATTCCAGATGAGGCATTTCGCTTGAGCGCGCCCCCGAATAGCAGGGCTGACATCGCAAACGTCAACGCCGCGGTTTCGCATAGAGCATCGATACCGAAGCACCCATAGACTGCCGTCCCGACTACAGGCCCCAAGATATTGCTCGCCATGGTTATCTGCGAGACCAACGCAGTGGCACGCTCAACCTTTTCTGGGCCCGTCATGCGCACCGTCTCAATTTGAAGCATCGGCTTCAGCAGCGATTGGATGCCATATTGGACGCAAAGCATTGCTGCCACGACAACCGCAAGAGGCAGCGACCGCTTCATGGGGATAAACAACAGCGATGCAGCCATCAGAACAATGCCGAGCACCACAAGAACCCCGCGATGTCTCCCCCGATCCGCCAAGATTCCGCCAACCGGAGTCGCGAGCACGCCCGGTATGAACGCTATCGCCGCGACGGCGCCATATAACGTTGACGAGCCGCTGCAATCGAACAAGTAAAGCGGGCACGCAAAGCACAGTGCCGACAACATCGAATACGCGCACAACTGTGCAACAAGAAGCTCCGTGAGTCTAATTGACCGCACTGTTTTTGATTCCAACGAGGCACTGACGTCTCTCAGGCCAGCCATAAGTCCGCCCCCTATACATACCGCCAGTATGTATTTTTCGACTTGAAAAGGGCAGCCGTGGCTACCCTCACAAATCAATTACATACCGTTGGTATCTATATTACCACCCGGCGCGGTCCCATACGTCCCAAATCTGCGCCGTTGTCTGAAGCACTTCATTACCCAAATCGAGCCCCACCGCGGCCGCCATCTGCGCCAAACATTGTGCGCGAGCGAGCATTCGCTCCTTGGGCTCGAGCGGACGGAACAATGGCAGCAGCCAAAGATTCGCCAACAGCGATACGGCCTCCGCCGCTTCGCGCGGGCATTTGCACGCAATGGAGCCGTCGGCGATGCCCTCCTCGATCACTGGCAAGAGATAGCCCTCGGCCGACTCGTCGAACGAGCCCTGGTACTGCATCGCCAGTAGCCGCGAGCTTTTTACCGGATCTGCCGCAGGATGCATGCGTGCCCATAGCTCAATTTGTGGAACGACAGACTCGGGCGCGTACAGTCGCTTGAGCTTTTGGGCTCCGGTCATATTGCCGATACCAAGCGTTGAGCGACGTTGCTCAACAATCGGAGCCATTGCCCGATCAAATGCGGCGTTGAAAATCTCCTCTTTGCTCTTAAAGTGATGATAGACAGCACCCTTGGTCATGCCATCGAGGCGGTCGACGATATCTTGAATGCTCGTCCCCTCATAACCCTGTGCGCAGAATAGCTCCAGCGCCGCGTCGAGAATCTTCGCAACCGTCTCCTCGGGATATTTATTACGACCCATAATCCGTCCATCCGCAACGCAAGTCTTGTGCCTCATTGCAGCATTTTAACGTTGCGGATAGTAGGCGGTCGATTCTACACCGCGGCGGGGCCGTGTTCGCCGGTGCGGATGCGGATGACTTCCTCGACCGGCTCGACCCAGATCTTGCCGTCTCCGACGGCACCGGTGCGAGCAGCATTGCAGATAATCTCGACAATTCCGTCGACATGCTCATCGGCGCAAATGAGCGTGAACTGCACCTTAGGGATCGTGTTGACAAGCAACTCGTTGCCGCGCACGTATTCCTTCCAGCCATGCTGCGCACCGCAGCCCTGCACCTGGTTGATAGTCATGCCACGAACATCGGCAGCAAACAGCGCATCTTTAAGAACCTCAAGCTTCTCGGCACGAACGATTGCCATAATCTTCTTCATAGTGAATTCCTCTCTTTAATAAAAGAAATTGATTGTCCTTCACATGGCACGGGTTTTCCAGGTGCCCGAGATTTCCCCGAAAGAGGAGCGCCGCGTACTTCGGTACGCAAGCGACGGTTTGAGGGGCAAGGTCGGGTGCCTGGGAAAGCCGTGCCGCTAGTCAAGTCCCGAGAAGGAGGGATATGCGCTCTCGCCGTGCTGACTCGCATCCAAGCCCAGCGCCTCATCGGCCTCGTCCACACGCAGGCTGCCGTGGAACAGCGCCTTGACCACCGCGGCGATCACCAAATCGAGCACCAGCACAATAGCGACCGTCACCACAATGCCCAAGATCTGCGAGATGAGCAGCGAGACATCGCCCGTGTAGAACAGGCCGCCCTTACCGGTCCACGAGAGCTCCGGCACGCAGAACAGCCCCGTGAGCACGCCGCCCAGGATGCCGCCGATGCCGTGGCAGCCAAACGCGTCGAGCGCATCGTCGTAGCCAAATTTGGTCTTAAGATGGCTGATGGCCAGGTAGCAGACGGGAGATACGATCAGGCCCATGACCAGCGCCGCCCACGGCTCGACAAAGCCCGCGCCCGGCGTGACCACCACAAGGCCCGCAACCAGACCGGTGCTGGCGCCCACCAGCGTGGGTCGACCGGTGTGCACGCGCTCGACGGCAAGCCACGAAACCATGCCCGCCGCGCTGGCCGTCACGGTGTTGAGGATGGCAAGTGCCGCCACGGCGTCGGCCTTTAAC
>URTD01000068.1 GCA_900550735.1 uncultured Collinsella sp. | reverse complement strand
TCGACGCCCTTGGCGCACACGTCCACACCCTCAACGACAATCGAGCCACTCGTGGGATGCTCCAGACGATTGATGCAGCGAAGCATCGTCGACTTGCCCGAGCCCGAAGGACCCAGAACTACGACGACCTCGCCCTTATGCACATCCAGATCGATATCGCGCAGGACCACGTTATCGCCAAAGGCCTTCTGGAGGTTCTTGATGCTGACGACGACCTCGTTCGAGTTATTGGTTTCGCTCATGATAGGACCTCCTTACAGACCGGCGATGTGATCGGCGGGCGTCGCGACAACCTGTCCGGCGCTCTTGGCGGGACGCTTCTTCTTGGTCTCGGTCGTGCCCAAAAGCCTCGCCTCAAGACCGCTCACCAAGCGAGCGAGCGGCAGGGTGATGACCAGATAGAACAGGGCGGCAACCACGTACGGTGTAATGGAGCCCGTCGTGGCCACGATGGTACGGGCGTTCATGACGATCTCGACCACACCCACGGCGGCAAGCAGCGACGTATCCTTGTAAAGCAAGATAAACTCGCTGGTCAGCGTAGGCAAAACATTGCGGAACGTCTGCGGAATCATAACGTAGAGCAGCGTCTGGAAGGCATTCATGCCCAGAGAGCGAGCAGCCTCGTTTTGGCCCTTGGGGATCGATTGAATACCGGCGCGGAAGATCTCACACAGATAGGCAGACGAATTCATGGCCATGACGATGACGCCGAGCACGTAGTCATCAACCTTGACGCCGGCCAACGGCAGACCGAAGAACGCGATATAGATCTGCAGGAACGCCGGCGTACCGCGAATGATATTCACGTAGATGCCGGCGAGGCAGCGCAGGATGCGCGACTTGGAGATGCGCATGAGCGACAGGGCGAAACCGAAGGGAATTGCCAGCGGAAACGCCACAAGCACGATCGAAAGCGACATGAGGAAGCCCTTGAAGACGATCGGCAGGCTCTGGACCAAAATGACCGGGTTCAGGAACAGGCGCAGGAACATATTGGAGTTCCACGCCTCGACCCACGGTTGCTCTTTAAGGTCAGCCAGGAAGTTATCGAAGGCCGTCACGCCCTTGATCTCCACCGACGGAATCTTGGAGATCTTCTTGGTCGAGCCATCGGCCAAAGTGAAGGTGCCGCTAAAGGCCTCATCGCCGCCCTCGACGGGGAAAGTCACGCCGTAAACCTCGACGCGGAAATAGCCGCCGGCAGGCGCCGTCTCACCAAAGTCAATCTTGAGCGTCTGGCCGTCAGCCTTGCACGTAGGTTTCATGGGCGTACGATCCATGAGGTCCTCGCCCGAGAGCATCGTCAATCGCGTGTCATCGGTACCAAACTTCGTGCCGTCGACAAACGTCAAAGAAAGACCGCTCAGCTCCTCGTCGGCATCGGCCTGAACTTCCCAGGTAATGCGCGTCTCGGTGCCGCCGACCACATCGCTGCCCGAACCGGTGTTGGGTCGGGCGGTAATCTTTGCGGTCTCAAGCGCCTGAGCGGTCGTGGGCGCATATGCCCCCGCACACACCAGCGCGAGCGCCACGGCTATGACGCAGGCCAGCTTTTGGAGCATCGAGGGCAGTGGAAAACGCTGCTCCGCGGCCCCTTTGTTCAGTCGAGACAAGGTGGCTCCTATCGTAGAAGTTGCCGGCAAAACGAGACGGAAACGCTCTCCGTCAAGAGAAGCGCAAAGGCCCTTTCCGCCAAAACGGAAAGGGCCCGCGCGCAATCAAGTAGTTATTTTACTTGATATTGTACTTAGCCATGAGGGCGTCGACGGTACCGTCGTCGGTCAGGTCCTTGATGGCCTGGTTGATGTCGTCCTTGAGCTTGGTGTTGCCCTGGTTGATGGCGATGGCGTACTCCTCGCCGGTGCTGATCTGCTTGATGGTCTGGCAGGTGTTGAACTGCTCGGCGGTCAGCTGGCTGGCAACGGAGCGGTTGGTGACTACGGCGTCGCCCTTATCGGACTGCAGGGCACTGAAGCACTCGGTGGCGTCCTTGTAGGGGACGATCTTGGCCTTGGGGAAGTTCTCCTGGGCAAAGGCCTCGGCGGTCGAGCCAGACTGGACGATGATGGTAGCGTCGGCGTTGTTGAGCTTCTCGCTGTAGTTGTCGGCCGTGATGTCGGTGTTATCGACCTTGGTCACGATAGCCTGATCGTCCATGTAGTAGGAATCAGAGAAAGTGACTTCCTTCTCACGCTCGGGCGTGTCGGTGATAGCCGCGATGGAAACGTCATACTTGGCGCCCGAAGCGACGCCCGGAACCAGCGTGTCAAAGTCATTGTTGACGTACTCGACATCCAGACCCAGCTTGTCACCGATAGCCTTGATGAGCTCAAGGTCAAAGCCCTGGTAGTCGCCGTTGTCATCCTTGTACTCAAACGGCGCGTACTCGGCAGAGGTGCCGACGGTCAGCGTGCCGTCCTTGACGAGCGCGTACTCCTTGGAGCCGTCGACCTTCTCGACCTTAGCGTCGTCAGAGCTGCTGGAACCGGCATCAGAACTAGAGGTGGCGTTGGACGAACCGCAGCCCGTCAGAGCAAGGGCGAGCGCCATAGCACCCGCGGCGGCAAATGCGCCAAGCTTCTTCAGCTTCATAATCAGTCTCCTTCCGGTGACCTCGTTTGATTCAGAGGTCTGCAAAAACTGTTGGCTATTATGCACCCGGAATTACGAATCTGCAATGAGAAAACTGATTGAAACAAACCCATAACGTGAATGGAATACTCTACTTTGTGACAGTCATTACTGCTGCAATGACCTTAATAATCTAATTTCAGCTGCATAACCTGCAAGTTCGTTCGGAGTCTCCAAAATAAACGGCAGCGAACACAAACGGCCATTCGATACAATATTCTGCATAACCTGCATACCGCCACCAAATTCCTCGCTGCCAAGGTATCCCTTGCCGATGCACTCGTGACGATCTTTATGGGCGCCACAAGGGTTCTTCGAATCGTTGATGTGTACGGCATGCAAGCGATCGATACCCACCACGCGGTCGAACTCGTCGAGTACGCCGTCCAGATCATGGATGATGTCGTAGCCGGCATCGCTCACATGGCAGGTGTCCAAACAAACGCCCAGCTTATCGGACAGCTCTGGGCACTTGGCGGCAACGCCCTCGATAATGTACGCCAGTTCTTCAAAGCTACGGCCCACCTCGGTGCCCTTGCCGGCCATGGTCTCAAGCAATACCGTCGTCTGCTGTCCCTCAAACATCACCTGGCACAGCGTATCAACAATCATCTGAATGCCGACGTCTGCCCCCTGACCCACATGCGCACCGGGATGAAAATTGTAGTAGTTGCCGGGCAGTGCTTCCATGCGCTGCAGATCCTCGGCCATGGCCTCCAGGGCAAACTCGCGCGCTCGCTCCTTAGCGGAGCAGGGGTTATAGGTATACGGGGCATGCGCCACCAGCGGTCCAAAGTCGTTTTGCGCCATAAGCTCGCGCAGAGCCGCCACGTCATCCATGTCAAGATCTTTTGCCTTGCCACCGCGCGGGTTGCGCGTAAAGAACGCAAAGGTATTGGCGCCAATGGACAGCGCCGTCTCCCCCATCGCCCGATAGCCCTTCGTCGTCGAAAGATGACACCCGATCGTCAGCATCTCCAGCTCCCCCTCATCAGTTGCGGTGAAATACGGTCTATTGGTGCCCTATTTTGGCGCAAACAGACCGTATTCCACCGCAAGTTATAAAAGGGGCATCAGGGACAAAGGCCTCCAGGCATTCCAAGCGCTGGCGCCATGCCCCCCACGCCCTAAAGTTTCAAGCGAATCGCATCGATGATGTGCGCACAGCGCTGTGTGGCGGCTAGGGACATGATGGGGCTTTCGAGTTTCCCCGCCTGAATGAGCTGCGTCGCATGCTGGATTTCGCCGTAGAAATCATCGACCTCAAACGGGGCATTTATTTCGAGCGTTCGCCCGTCGGAGTACTTCACATGGGCGAGCTCGGGGCGATGGAGACGCTCGATTTCCAACGAGCCCCGCTCACAGGCAATCGTTAAGCGGCTTTCATATGTTGCTTTGCCGTCGCACACCATATGAATGGGTATACCGCCGACGCTCATACGGATCTCGTCGGCCCAATCGACGCGGCCGCCCGATACGTCACGCCAGCGAACTTCACGGGATGAAACCTCGCACGCGCCCGCGAGCAAATCCTCAAACCAACCGACCGCATAGCAGCCCATGTCATACAGACAGCCGCCCTGCAACGGGTCGAGCAGATAACTCGAAGGGGGCTCACCATAATCAAGTTTTTGCACGCTTTCGATCGAAACGATACGGCCAAGCTCACCCGACGCAAGCAAGTCCTTCACGCGAGTGCGCATCGGGCAAAACCGATTCTTCATCGCCTCCATAAACAGCACGCCGCGCTCACGAGAGGTGGAGGCAATCGAGAGAGCCTCTTCCTCACTCAAAACGGCCGGCTTTTCGCATAGCACGGCCTTTCCGGCGCGCAGCGCGCGACAGGCCCAACGCGTATGCATGCCATGCGGAAGAGCCAAGTAGATTGCGTCGACATCGGGGTCGGCAATCAGCGCGTCATAAGCCGCATTGCCGTTATCGTCGACCGAGGCGTGGCCATGCGCAGCATCGATCGAAAACGCTCGGCAAAATTCCTCGACATGTGCAGGAGTGCGACCGGCCGCAGCCACCAGCCGTGCCCCGTCGACCTTCTTGAGCGACGATGCAAATCGATGAGAAATGTGTCCGGCACCCAAAATGCCCCAACGAACCTCACGCAAATCATCACATGAATCCCGATGGCCCACGACAGCCCCCTTCAGTTGCGGTGAAATAGTTCCTGTTTGGCCCCTATTCTGCCGCAAACAGGAACTATTCCACCGCAAGTTATAAAAGGGTCATGAGGAGCGCGTTTTGCCGAAGGCCTTAAGCACCGCCGTCACGGGACCAGGCTGGAAACGTCGGCGCACATCGTCGAGACGCTCGGGGATATCGATATGCTGCGGGCAGCGGCGCGTGCATTTGCCGCACTTGACGCAATTGCTCACCAGCTTGGCTTCGCTTGTGCGCACCGCGCTCGCCGTAAAGTATTGAGACAGCCCCGTAAACCAGCTGTGCGCGTAGCTCGCGTTGTAAGCGGCAAAGCAGCCGGGAATGTTAATACCCTTGGGACATGGCATGCAGTAGCCGCATCCCGTGCAGGGCACACGGTTCGATTTCTCAAACTCCATCAACATGCGCGCAATCGTGTCGAGCTGGTTGGCCGTCATCGAATTCGGCAACGCGAGGTCTGCCAGTGACGAATTCTCGTCCACCTGCGCGGTATCGGTCATACCAGAAAGCAACATGGTCACCTGGGGATGATTCCACACCCACGAGAGCCCCCAAGCGGCAGGCGTATGCAAATGCCGATCGCATGCACCATCGAGAACAGCGCGCGCCCGCGGAGGCAATTTGCCTGCCAAGCGTCCGCCCAAAAGCGGCTCCATCACAAACACCGCGAGACCTCGCTCGGCGGCGGCCATGAGCCCCGCCGTTCCCGCCTGATATCGCTCTCCAGCGTAGTTGTACTGGATCTGGCAAAAGTCCCACTCATACGCATCGAGCATCGTAAGGAAGTCCGCCGCGCTGCCGTGGTACGAAAAGCCTATCTGACGAATACGCCCTGCAGCCTTTTGCTGCGCGATCCAGTCCTCGATGCCCAGCGCCACCACGCGCTCCCACTGCGCAGGCGAGGTGATGTTGTGCATAAGGTAATAGTCGATATGGTCGGTCTGCAGGCGGCGCAGCTGCTCGTCGAAAAACCGATCGAAATCCTCCGCGCATTTGCACGAAGCATGCGGCAGCTTGGTTGCGAGCAAAACCTGGTCGCGCAAGCCCAGGCGTTCAAGCGAAGCGCCCACGCAAGCCTCGTTGCCGGGATAGAGATAGGCCGTGTCCAGATAATTAATCCCCTGCTCCACCGCACGGGAGATGATGGCATCGGCCGTCTTCGCATCGGGGTGTCCCGGCGCACCGGGAAACCTCATGCAGCCCAGACCCAGAGCGGATATTCGGTTACCACTTTTGGGGTCAACACGGTATTGCACGGCCCCTCCCTTCGCCATCAGCGCCCCGGCAAGGCGAAACACAATGGTCACGCAGCCGAAACATCGTGGAATCGCAATCGAGAACATATCGTAACGCAGCAGAAATCGAGCTGTCACGGCACCGCTTTAACATCAGCAAAAAGCCCGATGAAAGGGGCCGGGCATGACCACGCGCATGTCTTTGCGGTCTGCCCCGCGGCATAAGCGCACAGCGCAATAGTTTCTTTTTCGTAACAGCCGCCCCGCGCACCCACCAATCACCCTGGCAGCATACAATCCATCAGGCGCCCCTTACGCGGGCGCCTTTTACATGGGGAGATGATTCACATGCAGATCAACAAGGTCGCCTTTATCGGCAAGGGCGGCGTCGGCCTGCTCTACGGCAGCATAATCGCCCGGGCGCTCGGCAACGACGCCGTCGAATACGTCATGGATGATGCCCGTTTTGAGCGTCATGCGAACGACGCGCTCACCGTCAACGGCAAGCCCTGCGATCTCACGTCCGTCCGTGCCAGCGAGGCGACGCCCGCCGATCTGGTCATCCTGACAGTCAAGACCACCGGTCTCGACCAAGCACTCAAGACTATGAAGCGCGTCGTGGGACCCAACACGCTCATCGCCTCGCTGTGCAACGGCATTACGAGCGAGCAAAAGATTGCCGAACGCTTTGGCTGGGAGCATACCGTTCTTGGTATCTGCCAGGGCATGGACGCCGTGTTTCTCAACGGCGCGCTCACCTTTACCAATGCGGGCGAAATCCGCTTTGGCGCGGCGGCCGGCACGAACCCCGCAACCATCACCGCGATCGACGAGCTCTATACGCGCTGCGGCATCGCCCATACCGTCGAGGACGACATCGCCCACCGCATGTGGGCCAAACTCATGCTCAACGACGGCATCAACCAGACCTGCATGGCCTACGGCGGGACCTACGGAAGCGCCACGGAGCCGGGCTCCGAGCAGCGTCGCTGCTTTGTTTCCGCCATGCGCGAAACGCTTGCGGTCGCCAACGCCGAGGGCGTTGAACTGACCGAGGCAGACCTGACGCAAATGGTGCACCTCATCGAGGGAATCGACCCCGCCGGTATGCCCTCGATGGCTCAAGACCGCATCGCAAGGCGCAAAACCGAGGTTGATGAGTTCGCGGGCACCATCTGCCGCCTCGCAGCCAAACACGATATCCAGGCACCGCAAAACAAGTGGCTCTATCGGCGCATCCGCGATATCGAGAAAAGCTGGTAGCGCCAACGCGCCGCATTCAACAGCCTTAACAGCAAAACCGCCGCAAGGGAACCTTTCCCCTGCGGCGGCCTTCATCTTCGTCTATGACCGGCGGCCGATCTCACAACAGTTAACGTTGCGACCCCGGCACCTCGTCCTCATCGTCGCGGCAAAGAACCACGCCCGCGCTTCCCAGCAGTGCGGCCGCGATCAGCGCGCCGACCACGATAGGAGCAGTCTCGCATGTCCCCTGCATGCCCGCGACGAGCGCGACCGTGGGACCAAGGCAGCCGAGCATCAACGCGACGGCGGCAACGGCAATATCTCGAGCATTCACAAGACCACTTCTTCCAAGAGAAAGACCTTATTTCTCATGAACTAGTGTGCCCCGCATCCATACGCCCAGCGTACCGCCACGGTAAGGGCTCTGTTAACTCAAACGCGCATAAAGAACGGGCGGCTTTACGTTGCCTAAAAGCTCAGTAAAGACGTCCGCCCATCATGTGCCTATTTTGCTTATGGCAGATTACCAACCGGTGTAGTAGTCGGTGGTTCCGGCAGCGCAGCCGGAGTCATAGACCTTGCAATCACCCTTGGAGCCCGTAAAGGTCGAGCCCTGGGCCATATCGCCCGCGGCAACAACGTAATAGCCGTCGGAATCGCGCCAGAAGCCCTCAGAATCCTGAGTCCATTCGCCCGTGCGATAGTGATAAAGCACATTGCTGCTGTAATAGGTCTCGCGGCGCCCGTTGTAGTTATTGACACCCGCAGAGCGCGTCAGGCCCGATCCGTTCGCGTAGGACGCGGCAGACGCGTAAGGCGGAGTGTAACCGGCGTTGTAGTACGAAGCCTGGGCGGCCTCGGCAGCCTCCGCCTCGGCGGCAGCCTCGAGCGCTTCGCGCTTGGCATCCTCAAGCGCAGTGCGCAGCTCATCGAGCTCGGTCGACTTGGCGTCGACCTCCCCCATCGTCAACAGGTTACCCGCACCGTCGATGCAACCCTGCAACACAGCGCGCTCGTCATCGGTAGCATAGTCGCCATACATATTCATAATGATCTGAGCGCGCATCTCCAGGGAATCGCGCTTGGCCTCCATCGAGGCGTTCCACTCCTGCATAGAGCCATAACCGTCGCTGCGGTAGTCGACGGGCTGCACCAGCGTCGCTTCGGACGGCGTAGGTCCAACCGTATCGGATAGTGTTGCCGCGTGGGTATCAGTTGCGCCGGCACCCGCCAATAGCGCCACGGTCAGAGCGGCGGAAAGGGCGGCGGCTTTCGGTTTTCGTGAATCGATCCTCATGTAGCTGGAAACCTCCGTAGTGCGTTTTTGCTGCGTTTGAGCTGCGTGTGATTCGATCGCGCTGCATAGTACCCCGAGCAAATCGCGACCTGCGGTTTTACTCAAAAGGCGCACGTCAATTGCGTAAAACTCACATCCTCTCAACAGGAGTTTTCCACAACTCGAATGCATAAAGCGTGTCAAAAACCCTGTTTTTGCACCCGATCTATGCAAAAAAGGCGCCTGTGCAACCATTGTTCGCACAGGCGCCTTGAGCAGGCATTTTATGCAGTTATACCTATCGAGTCGCAAGGGGGCCTTGCACAAGACGCCTTACTCGTCCAGCGCGGCGAAGGCCTGCTTCAGATCCCAAATGATGTCCTCGGCGTTCTCGGTACCGATGGAAAGACGGATCGTGGAGGGCGTGATGTTCTGCTCGGCGAGCTCCTCGGCAGAGAGCTGGGAGTGCGTAGTGGTAGCCGGGTGTACGACGAGTGACTTGACGTCGGCCACGTTGGCGAGCAGCGAGAACACCTGCAGATGATCGATGAACTTCCAAGCTGCCTCCTGACCACCTTTAATCTCAAAGGTAAAGATCGAGGCACCGCCGTTGGGGAAATACTTCTGATAGAGCTCGTGATCGGGGTGCTCAGGCAGGCTCGGGTGGTTCACCTTGGCGACGTGGCTGTCACCAGCCAGGAACTCAACGACCTTCTTGGTGTTCTCAACATGACGGTCAACGCGCAGCGACAGAGTCTCGGTGCCCTGGAGCAGGACCCAGGCGTTGAACGGGCTGATGCAGGCGCCCTCGTCACGCAGCAAGATAGCGCGGACATAGGTTGCGAAGGCGGCGGGACCGGCAGCCTCGGCAAACGAAACGCC